>NZ_JAPAEP010000003.1:0-208993 GCF_025842465.1 Exiguobacterium sp. N5 | reverse complement strand
GCCGCTCTTGGCGACTTCATTAATCTATCACGTTTTGATTGTTTTCGTCAACAACTTTTTCACAAATTGTTTTTCTGAAATAATCTTTTGCCGTGACAACGTTTATAACTATAATCTCTATTTACCACTTCGTCAATACAAAAACCAATAAAAATTAAAAAAGATTTACTTCCCATCAACATGATGAAAAGTAAACCTTCTGCTTTGTATTAATCGAGACGGACATAGCCCGTCTTCTCAACTAACATCTGCCCATCCTCGCTTTCGAGCCATTTTAGAAATTCTTCATATCGCTCTGCCTTCTCTTCCGTAGTCACCGCATAAAATTCAGAAGTCAGTGGATACGATCCATCCTGAATCGTTTCAACGGTCGGTTCGATTCCTTCTATACGAAGTAACTTGATTTCATGGTCATGCACCATTTCTGTCGCATAGTATCTAAATGAGAATCCAATCGCATTTTTATGGTTCCGATACGATGAAGTTTGTTGAATGATTCCACCCATCCCTTCAGGAACATCTTCTACCGGCGCCTCCATGAGCTTTTGTTCGCCCATCATCTTTTGTAACGCCGTTTGACTGCCACTGTCCTCCGGTCGTTGAAAAGCACGAATGGATTCCGAGTCCCCTCCGACCTCTTCCCAATTCCGAATGTCTCCTGAATAAATCCCCCGAACTTGTTCCATCGTCAAAGAATCGACCGGGTTATCTTCATGGACGAAGAACACAAATGCTTCCCTTCCAATCGCCGTCATATGTAAAGAAACGTTTTTTTGTTTCGCAACCTTCAATTGACGGTCAGATGGACCAGCGACGAAAATCAAGTCGGTCTGATCGTTCATCAGTCGGCTGTACGCTTCCGGTGTTGTCGTCGACACGACTTTACTCGTTTGATCATTATATGGATCATACGTTTCCGAGTCCGGATAGACTGCTTCCACGAATGAAGCGTACATCGGATAGAGCGCTGTCGCTCCATCTAATCGCGGCAAACCTTCCTCAAACTTCACCGAAGCCTCGTGATCGAGTCTCGCCAATTGTTCTGAATCCGTGAACGGCTGATAATCCATCAACTCCACACCGCGTTCCTCAATCTTCAAACTATCTTGATACATATAATATCCTTTCACAGAAGCGAAGAGGACAGCACCGACTAACGCACCCCAGCCGAGAACTTTTCGAATCTTTTGTTTTGAAAAGGACGAAAAATCATAGAGTCCCATACATATGATTAGTAGAACGGCCATATACCATATCGTCCAAATAATCGGTCGCCCAAGTGTGATGGGGTCTCCCATCGTAAAAAGGGCGACAAAGACAGAAATCACAATCGTGACAAATAAAATAAAGACGGTTCCCACGCTAAATTTCAATAGTTTCATATAACTGATTTTCTCCTCATTGTTCCTATGAAAGGGAAGTTAAGCAATCTCATAAAGCACTGCCTCTACCCCGACCCCTTTCGTCGGTCTCGTGACCGTTCGAACATACCCTTTTTTCACTAAAAAACCAATGATGCTTCCAAGGTCGACACGGAGCTCATTCAAATTCGGATGTTCCATCAATTCTGAGAACGTCCACGCTCCGCCTTTCTCCTGCATCGTCTGAAGTAATAACAACGTCCCCGGCAACACTTTCGATTGAATCAAATGTTCCATGCCAATGACGACAAGGTGGATGCGCTGTTCAAGCGATTCTTGTCCTCCGACCAATTCATCGTGCAGCTTATAAATTTCGAGGTCAATGGCTCGTACCTGTTCCCACAATACGATTTCCGGATGAATCCCCGCCTCAAGAATCGAGAGGCGTGCCAGGTGAGTGAGCGCATGATGAATCTGAGTGAAGGCGTCTTGGAACTCCCCTTCTAAAAATAGATAACGTCCGTCTTCAAACCGACGCAACAACTTTGCGAAAGAGATTGAGAGTTGTAAACGTTGTTCCCGATTCGTTAAATTACGGTTGCGCTGTCGTAACTCTAAAATGTACTCATTTCGTTCGAACAAGACGATTCCGTCTTCAATCCAATGAATGGCTCGCCGATTTTCATTCAAGACAATCCACCGATCCATCATCGAGTCACTGACTACGTGCAGGACAATTTTTTCTTGACCGACCTGATAGTGTTTCACCGTCCAAAACGGTTCTGGTTTTGCTTCAATCACAATGAGCAGGCGATCCGATTGATCCGTCAACGGATCACGTGCCCGCTTTTTCTTCACTTCAATAATCCCGAGTGTCGTTTTTAATGCAGCATATTCTGAGTAAATGGTGCGAGTCGCATATTCCATCGTCATCTGGACCCCTTCTCTCCCAATCGCAAGTTGACTATATATGACGATTGTCATTTTCGATACGAACCAATTTCGCCCTCTTTTCAAAAAACTCCTGCCGAAAAAGTGCAGGAACTTCTCACTCGTTTGAAGATGAGCTATTATAGAGACAGACTATTGGAGGGATTCACTCATGAAAAAACGGGGGAACAAAATCAACCGCGCACGTAATATAGCATTACTTCTTATCTTCGGTGGGATTGGGGTCATGTATCTCGGCCTTCTCGCCAAATCCATCACCTGGCTCATGATTATTTTCATGCTTCTCGGATTTGTCATGGTACTTGCGAGCTCTGCCCTTTACTTCATCGTCGGGATGGCCTCGACAAAAGCCATCATCGTGACTTGTCCGAACTGTGAAAAAGAGACGAAGATGCTCGGACGCGTCGACTTATGTATGCATTGCGACGAACCGCTCACAATCGACCGCTCACTTGAAGGTAAAGAGTTCGATGAGAAATACAACAAACGTCAGTCACAACAAACGGACTAACACAAAAACCACATCCGAGCAGTCGGATGTGGTTTTTTAATGTGTTTGCGATTGTTCAGACTGACAAGACGGGCACGTTCCGTACACTTCAAGACGGTGACGATCAACTTTGAATCCAGTCAATTGAGATGCAACCGATTCGATTTCATCTAATACAGGATAGTTAAAGTCGACGACTTTTCCACACGTGTCACAGATGATGTGATAGTGCTTTGACGTCACAAAGTCAAAACGACTCGAGGCGTCCCCATAGTTCATCTCTTGAACAAGGCCTACCTCTTTAAAGACGCGCAAGTTGTTGTATACAGTGGCCACACTCATGTTCGGAAACCGTGCGGCTAGTGCCTTATAAATGTCATCCGCAGTCGGGTGACTGTGCTCCGTGACGAGGTACTCCAAAATGGCCTGGCGCTGAGGCGTCATTCTGACTCCATGTTCCCGGAGCGACTGAACAGCATGGTCAAGCATTTCGCTTCCCACGTCAATCCCTCATTTCTTCTATAAAATTCATGCGAAATAGTTTTGAACATTAACTTATTTCTTACATAGTAATCTTTATAAATAGTGTACTGATTTCTCAACTACTCGTCAAACACTGAGCTTAAGCGGTTGACGGCTATGTTACAATAAGTGCGAATTTGAATAAGGAGGCAATACATATGACTACTTCATCAACTCGTCAGTCATCTGATGCATTGTACCAAGATGCACTCACTCATATCGTCGGAGGTGTCAACAGTCCGTCCCGCTCATTCAAAGCGGTCGGTGGCGGTGCTCCTGTATATATGGAACGCGGCGAAGGCGCCTATTTCTATGATGTAGACGGGAATCGCTACATCGATTATTTGGCAGCGTACGGTCCAATCATTACCGGTCACGCCCATCCCCATATTCATGAAGCGCTCGTCAATGCTTCTTTAAAAGGCTTACTTTACGGGACACCTCATCGTCTCGAAGTCGAGTTTGCGAAGAAACTAAAACAAGCCATCCCTTCGATGGATAAAGTACGATTCACGAACTCGGGGACGGAAGCCGTCATGACGACAGTACGAGTCGCCCGTGCTTACACCGGTCGTGAACTCGTTGTGAAATTCAGCGGTTGTTATCACGGTCATTCGGATCTCATGCTGATTGCGGCAGGTAGTGGTCCAGCGACACTCGGTTCTCCGGACTCTGCAGGTGTGACAAAAGCCACTGCCAAAGAAGTCATCACCGTCCCATTCAACGACGTCGAAGCGTATCGCGAGATGATGAAAGAATGGGGAGACCAGGTCGCATGTGTCCTCGTCGAACCGATTGTCGGGAACTTCGGAATCGTCGAACCGAAGCCAGGTTTCCTACAAGCTGTCAATGATATCACACATGAACACGGCGCACTCGTCATCTATGATGAGGTCATCACGGCGTTCCGTTTCACATACGGAAGTGCCCAACAAGTGTATGGCATCGAACCGGATATGACAGCGCTCGGTAAGATTATCGGTGGCGGTCTACCAATCGGTGCTTACGGGGGCAAGGCTGAAATCATGGAGACGGTCGCTCCACTCGGACCTGCATATCAAGCCGGCACGATGGCCGGTAACCCTGCCTCGATGGCGACAGGAATCGCTTGCCTTGAAGTGCTCGAGCAACCTGGTGTCTATGAGAAATTAGACGCACTCGGTGCAAAACTAGAAGCTGGCATCCGCGAGGCAGCAGAAAAGCATGACATTACCATCACGCTCAACCGCTTGAAGGGGGCACTCACCGTTTACTTCACGGATGAAATCGTCACCGACTATGAAGGTGCGGAAAAGTCAGATGGTGAGAAGTTCGGACGTTTCTTCAAGTTGATGCTGGAGAATGGCGTGAACTTGGCTCCATCGAAATATGAGGCCTGGTTCTTGACGACAGAGCATACGGAACAAGATATCGAAGAGACGATCGAAGCGGTACACCGCTCGTTTGCTCAATTGTAAGAGAGGGAGATGCGCGAGCATCTCTTTTTTTTTGTAAAAGGGGACATCTTTAAAAAAAGTGTCTCTTTTTATCATGTACCGTCCCCCATTACAGTAGAACCAAGGAGGTGCTCACCATATGAAATTTAAAGATTTTCCATTAAATGTCCGTTTGCGACTCGTTTGCGGATTTTGTATTCGAATCGTCGGATCAGCCATTTTCCCATTCATGGCACTCTATTTCTCAGAAGAGTTGGGGAAAGTCCCCGCTGGAATCATCATGACCTCATTCGTTATCGTCGGTTACTTGACCGGTCTATTCGGTGGGTACTTTTCCGATCGGTTCAATCGGAAGGTTGTCTTACAAATTGGCCAGGTGATTCAAATCATCTGTTTTCTTGGGATGACCATCGCCATTCACCCATCGAATAACTGGGCACTCGTCGTCGCAATCCTCTACTTCGGACATGCCGTTTCGAACGGATTGAACTATCCGGCACTTGAGGCAATCGTCATCGACTCCATGGAAGAATCGAATCGAAAAGCCATCTACGTGTATGACTACTGGCTCGTCAACTTGGCTATCGCCGGAGGCGTCATGCTCGGCGGTGCCTTCTATCGCGACCATCGTTTTGCCCTCTTCATTGGTATGACGGTCATTCTCACTGTGACCACCATCGTCCTTCAACGCTATTTGGTCGACACATACACCGGCAATCGTTCAACACCGTCAAACCCGATTCATGGCGTCATCGAAAACTACAAAATCGCGTTACGTGACCGCCGTTGGATCACATTCGTATTTGGAAGTATGCTCGTCTTTTCGACCGAGTTTCATATGGCGAACTACATCGGTGTCCATTTAGCAGAGTCATTCGAAAGTCGTCAAATTCTCGGGATACCTTTTGACGGGGTACGCATGATGGCGTTTATGCAACTAGAGAACACCTTGCTCGTCGTCGCCATCACGTTTGCGGTTACTGCGTTCGTCAAACGTTTCAAAGAGAAGACCATATTTTTCATTGGCTTATCGTTATATATCACAGCATACGCCGCCATTACCTCAATGAACTCCTTTATCGTCCTGGCCGTACTCGCGATTATCTTCACAATCGGCGAACTCCTCTACTCGCCGATTCGACAAGTGAAACAGGTTGACCTCCTCGACCCTGAACGCCGTGCCTCTTATCTTGCATTCGGCGGCCTCACGTTCCACGGAGCCAAATTGGTCGCCGCGGCAGGCATTGTCGTCGGCGCGTTCATCGGTCCGGTCTTGATGAGCGGTTACATGTTTGTCTTCGGTGCCCTCGGTGCTTACTTGTATTATGTATCGCTCTATAAGATGCAACCTGCTCGCCAACTCGCTGCTTGACGTTTAACATGAAGACAAAACGGTAAAACAGTACGATGAAGGAGGCGAAGTACTTGCCTGCGATTGTTTTATTTGATGGCGATTGCAACTTCTGTGATGCCAGTGTCCAGTTCATCATTCGTCACGATCGACACGCCTCGATTCACTTTGCTTCGCTCCAAAGCGAGGTCGGTCAGTCGCTCCGAACACGACACCGGATCCCGGAATCAGTCGACAGCATCGTCTATATTGAAGAAGGGGTTCCTTACTTAAAATCAGACGCTGCGATTCGAATTGCCGAACACCTTGATGGCCGTTGGCGCCTGCTTCGACTCATTCGTTTCATACCTAGACCGATTCGTGATCATGGATATGCGTTATTCGCCAAACATCGGACACGTCTATTTGGAAAGAAGGAAGTGTGCACACTCCCTTCCCCGGATGTTCGTAAACGATTTTTAGACCGCTAAAAAAGTCGAGCCATTAATGGACTCGACTTTTTTATTATTCGACTACGGCTAAATCTTGAATCATATACAGGTCGTAATACGCCCCGCGACGACGCATCAACTCTTCATGCGTTCCCGTCTCCATGATTTGACCGTTATCCACGACGACGATTTGATCGGCGTCCGTAATGGTCGACAAGCGGTGGGCAACGATTAACGTCGTCCGTCCTTTCGTCAGACGGGCCAGCGAGTCTTGAATCATCGCTTCACTTTCTAAATCAAGCGCACTCGTCGCCTCGTCTAAAATTAAGATCGGTGGATTCTTCAAGAAGACGCGTGCAATCGCAAGCCGCTGCTTCTGTCCACCAGACAGTTTGACACCTTTCTCCCCGACCGGTGTCGCATATCCGTCCTGTAGTTTCGAGATGAACTCATGGGCGTTCGCTGCCTTGGCCGCCGCGATGACTTCCTCATCCGTCGCATCCGGTTTCCCCATCCGAATATTCATGGCGACCGATTCGCTGAAGAGGACCGAATCCTGCATGACCATCCCAATCTGGTCGCGGAGTGCACGTAATTTGAAATCACGCACATCGATGCCGTCGATTTTGATGCTTCCATCCGTCACGTCATAGAAACGCGGAATCAAACTGACGAGTGTCGATTTCCCTCCACCGGACATTCCGACAAACGCCACGCGTTCCCCGGAGCGGATTTGAAGGTTCACATCGTTCAACGCTCTTGTCCCGTCCTGTTCATACGAAAAACTCACATGCTCAAGGTCGATTTTACCTGCTGTCGACAACGGGACGAACCCGTTCGATTTCTCTTCGATATCATATGTTTCATCCAAAAACTCAAAGACACGGTCCATCGATGCGACCGACTGCGTGAGTGTCGTCGCCGAGTTGACGAGACGACCGAGCGGTGCATAGAGTCGGTCGATGTACGCGATGAACGCGACGAGCGTCCCGAGCGATACCGCTTCTTGAATGACGAGCCACGATGCCGTCGTGAAGATGAGGATTGGCGCGATGTCGGTGATGGTCGATACGACGACATACGTCTTGGCGTTCCAACTCGTATGTTTAAGTGCCGCGTTGAGGAAACCACCATTCTGTTGTTCAAATGCCTTATTCTCATATGGCTCTAGCGCAAAACTCCGAATGACCGCCATCCCGTTGACACGCTCTGTCAAATGCCCTTGTAAATCAGCGAGTGCCGCCGACCGTTCACGCGTCAAACGACGCAACCGCCCATAGAAATAGCGGACTGCGATCGCATAAAACGGAAGTGGTAAAATCGCAATCAACGTGAGTTGCGGGTCAATCGTATACATGATCCCGATGGCGATAAGAATGGTGACCATGTCGAGCCAAATATTCATCAGCCCGGTGATGACGAAGTCTTTCGTCTGTTCGACGTCATTGATGATCCGTGAAATGATTTGTCCCGTCTTATTGTTTGAATAATAGCGGAGTGACAACTTTTGGACGTGGTCGAATAACCGGTTCCGCACATCGAACAAGACACGCGTTGCGGCCCACTGCGCCAAATATTGACGCAAGTATTCGATCGGTGGCTTGAGGACCAAGAAGACGAAGAAAACGATGCTGAACAACCAGACGAGCGTCGTGTAGTCCTGCCTCGGCGCGTCGTCCGTCAAATAGTTATCGATGACATATTTATAAAGTAACGGTAATCCGAGCGGGATGGAAAACTTCAAAATCCCGACGAAAATGGTAAGGGCAATCTGTTTCTTATACGGACGAACAAACTGCAAATAACGTTTAATACTACCCATAATGCCTCCTGACTTAAGAAAAAAAGCGGAGATGAGGAATCATCTCCGATAACGTGCTTCGTATTCGCGATACCATTCATCGACGAATGTTGGGTTGAACGGCCCTTTCCGTCCTCGAATCCAGTTGATCAGTTCTTGCACGTTCTGCTTCAAGATTCGATCAATCGCTTTCGGATAATTCATCTCGCGACGATGCCGCTCATATTCATCTTCATCTAAAATCGTGTACGACATATCCGGGAACACCTTGATGTCCAAATCGTAATCGATATATTTGATGGCACGTTCATCCCCATCAAATGTAGTCGGCGAACCTAGATTACAGTAGTAGTAAATCCCGTCTTCGCGAATCATACAGATGACATTGAACCAATACTCAGATGAAAAGTAGCAAATTGCCGGCTCTCGCGTTCTCCATTGCCGACCGTCTGACTCGCTGACCATGATGCGATCATTGAATCCGATCATATCCGTTTTTGACGACTGAAGGACGAGCGTTTCTTCCCAAACGCGATGCAAAGTTCCGTTGTGCTTGTAGCTCTGTATCTCGATTTTGCTACCTGCTTTGGGAAATAAGCTCATAAGCTCCTCCTTTCCGCTATGATGCTATACAATTCTCATATTTAATTATAGCGACTTTCAGAACCAATGAAAAAGGAAATCTCTTATTTTCATGAATTTAGTGTTTTTTGGAAGGCCCGCGTCCGTTCTTGGAACATCGGACTAAGCACGAAATACTCGACGAGTATGTTCGGAACATAGCTATCAAATGTCACTTCGTCGATCATGACCGCCTTGCCATCACGCGACTCGACCCGGTGCACATGTGTGAACCGCTTGAACGGAAACGGTAACCTCTTTCCTTGATCGCAGAATGCCTGGTTTCCCACAACGGTGATGGCACTGTTCCACGGCAGTTCCACCGGACCGACCCCAACGAACAACTTCACTTCATTCCCTTCGACCGAGGCGCCGTCCCCCACTAAGCGTACTTTAGGAAACTTCGTCAGTTTCGTCAAAAGCGAGGCATCCTGTAACAAATCCCAAAGCGAATCGACCGTCGTATCATATGTCGACTCTACATCAAATCGTCTCACGTTCGCCACCTGCCAATCGTTCTAATTTTTGTTGAGCCACAGAAACCGTCTTCACCTCACGCTCTGAAGCGTCTAGCCAGACGACGTCATCCGTCGGAAGCGTATCGACGCGATACAAATCGATATACCAAACGATATGAGAGAAGACATGTTTCACTTGCCCAAGATACGTTCCGTTAAGTTGTTCCCCCGTTCCTCGATCCATAAGCGGATATTGCCACATCCCAGCAAGTAACCCCTTATCCGCTCGTTGTTCGTAGGCAACTTTTCCATCTTTCTCGATGCACAGTGCGTCATACATTTCGATACGTGCTGCTCCCTTCTTCGTTTTGACCGGCAGCTCATCTTGTACATGATGCGCATATGCATAACATGTGTCTTGCACGGGACAGAGTGAGCACATCGGATTTTTCGGTGTGCAGACCGTAGCACCCAACTCCATCACACCCTCGTTAAAATCGGATGCGTGAGTCGGATCCATCAATCGACGAACGACTTGTTCAAAGATTTTGCGCGTCTTCGGCAAGGCGATGTCGTCATAGATCCCGAATTGACGGGACATGACGCGCATGACGTTTCCATCCACAGCCGGTTCCGGTTGATTGTAGGCAATCGATAGTACGGCTCCCGTCGTATATGGTCCGACCCCTTTCAGTTTCTCGAAACGTTCCTTCTCCTCCGGGACAATCCCCTCGTAAACAGAAGCGACTTCTTTGACCGCTTCGTGTAAGTTCCGGACGCGAGAATAGTACCCTAGCCCTTCCCAATACTTTACGACCTCATCCGTGTCAGCAGCTGCGAGATCTTCGAGCGTCGGAAAGCGATCCATGAACCGGTTGTAATATGGGATGACCGTATCGACTCGTGTCTGTTGCAACATCACTTCACTTACCCACACACGGTAAGGATTTTTCGCATGACGCCAAGGTAAATCACGCTTTTCGCGATTAAACCACGTGACGAGTTCCTCGTTGAAATGGTGAATATTATAATTTGTGAACAATTTATCAAGATTAAGCATTGTGTTTCCCCTCGTTTTAAAAATATTGTATGATAAATAAGAATAGATGACGTAATTCTTTCATTATTGATGGAGGTGCTGACGCACATTGGATACTGCGACACACATTGGTATGGGACTTGGTTTAAGTGCCATCGCGACGCTCAGCCCAGAAGTGTCAGGTGATGCACAACTGTTTTTAGCGATGACAGCCACGGCTCTCGTCGGCTCGCACGCACCAGACTTCGACACCGTCTTTAAGTTAAAAGGAAATAGTACGTATTTACGCCAGCATCGTGGTCGTTCACATGGAATCACCGCGCTTCTCGCTTGGCCAATCATCGTCAGCGCTGTCATCGGGACGGTCCTCGGTGTCAATCCTGCCTCCCTATGGGTCATGGCACAAATCGCCGTGTTGCTTCATGTCACGGTCGACTTATTTAATGCCTACGGGACGCAAGCGCTACAACCTTTTTCGAAAAAATGGATCGGCTGGGGCGTAATCGGGACGTTTGATCCGTACTTGTTCTCCGCTTATTACGGTGCATATGCATTATGGATGATAACGGGTGCGACTGTCCCTATTTTTGCACTGCTCATTGCGCTTGTCATCAGTTACTATGCCATTCAGTTTAAATTACGTAACCGCGCGCTCGCTACCGTGGCGAGACACTTTGCAGGGGCACATGAATTGTTCATCTCTCCAGGAATCGGTTGGGATGACTGGCATGTCGCTGTCCGTTTCCGTGATGGTCTCGGAGCCGTAAAAGTAAAAAAAGGCAAAGTCATCGAATGTGGTCGCTTCCGCGACAAACCGATGCCAGGAGAAGAAGATCTCCATTTCGTAGAGGCTCGGAAAAATGCAGACTTACAGGCGTTCCTCGAGTTTTCTAAAATTCACACGTACACCGTGACACGTCATAACGGGATGATCGAATACCGCTTTACAAACTTGCGTTATTTCTCTAAAAACATGTATCCGTTCGTTGCGGTCGTCATCGTCGACGAGCAGACGAATGACGTGTTGTCATCCTTTACAGGTTGGGTGTTTAGCGAAGACAGTCTGCAGAAAAAATTGGTATACGAACAATAAAAAGTCGCTCACCTGAGCGACTTTTCTTATGCCTCCGATTCAGTGAATTGGAGCTCGAACTCGAATTTGACTTTCTTATCGACGAGAACACCGCCCGCCTCAAGCGCTTGGTTCCACGTTAATCCATAGTCCTCACGGTTGAGCGACCCTTCTCCGGAGAAGGCGTGTTTCGTGTTGCCCCATGGGTCTTTGGCGCTCCCTTCATACTCCACTTCGAACGTCTCTTCCCGAGTCGTTCCTCGAATCGTTAAATCCCCTGTCACTTCGAATTCTCCGCCCCCTTTTGAACGGAAAGAAGTTGAATGAAAGACGAGATGCGGATGTTCCTCGGCATTGAAGAAATCGCCTGAACGAAGGTGGTTATCCCGATCTGTGTTATTGGTGTCAATCGATGCTGCCTGAATCGTCACTTTCACACTCGCATTCGCTAGATCGCTCGGCTCACCGTTCGCCTTAATATCAAATTCTTCGAATTCGCCCTTCACCTTGGAAATCATCATGTGCTTGACCGTGAACGTGATCGAACTATGCGCCGGGTCAATTTGATATGTCTTAGCCATCGTGACTCACTCCTTATGGATAAATTAATGTGTACAATCTAGTCATTTCCACAAATCTTGAGTTCAAAACGTTTTTACAAAAGATTGACAAATTATTGTCGAAAAATTTTGACTTTTATCACATCATACCGTTACGATGAAAAAAGGGAGTCGTTCGCTTACTGAAAAATGTAAGCGCATACATAACTCCTCTATCTCGTATGAAAAGGGAGGAACGATCATGATTTATGAAGTACCGAACTCAGCAGGAACGAAAGTACAGTTTAAAGACCGTTATGAGAACTACATTAACGGAAAGTGGACCGCACCGGCTGGTGGAGAATACTTTGAAAACACATCTCCTGTAAATGGGAAAGTATTATGTGAAGTCGCCCGCTCAACGAAAGAGGATATTGAACTTGCTTTGGATGCCGCTCATGCAGCCAAAGAGGATTGGGGCAAAACGTCTGTCACGGAACGTTCTGTCATCTTGAATAAAATTGCAGACCGCATGGAAGAGAACCTTGAAATGCTCGCCTATGCGGAAACATGGGAAAATGGGAAGGCAGTTCGGGAAACGCTCAACGCTGACCTTCCGCTCGCCATCGACCACTTCCGTTACTTCGCAGGGGTCATCCGCTCACAAGAAGGCGGCATCAGTGAACTCGACCACGATACAGTCGCTTATCATTTCCATGAGCCACTCGGCGTCGTCGCTCAAATCATTCCATGGAACTTTCCGATTTTGATGGCGGTCTGGAAACTCGCACCGGCACTCGCTGCCGGAAACTGTGTCGTCTTAAAGCCGGCAGAACAAACACCTTCTTCAATCATGGTTCTCATGGAACTCATCGAAGATTTATTACCACCTGGTGTCATCAATATCGTGAACGGTTTCGGTCTCGAAGCAGGAAAACCACTCGCATCGAGTGACCGTGTCGATAAAGTCGCCTTCACCGGTGAGACGACAACAGGTCGCCTCATTATGCAGTACGCTTCTCAAAACATCATCCCTGTCACGCTTGAGCTCGGTGGGAAGTCACCAAATATCTTCTTTGCCGACATCATGGAAGCGGATGACGATTTCTTCGACAAAGCAATCGAAGGTCTCGTCATGTTTGCCTTGAATCAAGGGGAAGTCTGTACATGCCCATCTCGCGCCTTGATTCAAGAGTCGATTTATGACAAGTTCATGGAACGCGTGCTAGAACGCGTCAAAGCAATCAAGCTCGGTAACCCACTCGATGCCGATGTCATGATGGGTGCACAAGCGTCGAACGAACAGATGGAAAAAATCCTGTCTTATCTCCAAATCGGGAAAGAAGAGGGCGCAGAGTGTCTAATCGGTGGAGAGCGCAACATGATGGACGGAGAGCTCGCGGATGGGTATTACATTCAACCGACCATCTTCAAAGGTCATAACAAGATGCGAATCTTCCAAGAAGAGATTTTCGGACCGGTCTTATCCGTGACGACATTCAAAGATGATGCGGAAGCACTCGCCATCGCGAACGATACCCTTTACGGGCTCGGGGCAGGCGTGTGGACACGAGACATGAACCGTGCATACCGCTTCGGTCGTGAAATTCAAGCAGGACGTGTCTGGATCAACTGTTACCACTCCTATCCGGCACATGCTGCATTCGGTGGTTACAAAATGTCCGGAATCGGTCGTGAGAACCATAAGATGATGCTCGGTCACTATCAACGTACGAAAAACATGCTCGTCAGCTACAGCGAACAAAAGCTCGGGTTCTTCTAAGATGGTGAGACGAGTCGAGGCCACCCCCGCCGCGCTCGAACTCATCGAACGTCTCAAATCAAAACACGGTCCCCTCCTCTTTCATCAGTCAGGAGGATGTTGTGACGGGAGCTCTCCCATGTGTTTCCCACGTGACGAGTTCATGGTGGGCGACCACGATGTTCTTCTCGGTGAAATCGGCGAGACGCCATTTTATATCCATGAGAAACAATATGATTATTGGAAACATACACAACTGATCATCGATGTGGTCGATGGTCGAGGTGGTATGTTTTCCCTTGAAGGTGTCGAAGGGAAACGATTTTTAGGACGTTCTCGAGTCTTTACAGAAGAAGAGCGTGAGACGCTGAAGCATGAAACCTAAGCAAAAGGACCCATTTCGATGGGTCCTTTATGATGTAAAAAACGATTATCCTCGATTGTAAAAAATATACATATGAATCATCTCGCTTCTTGTATAGTGGATACAAAGGGAGGGATTTGATGGCTTCACTACTAACAGAATTGTTCGAAGGTATTTTCGTCACCTTGATTAGCATATTCGCACCCATATTTCTCGTCCTCACACTTATCATCCTCTACAAGGTCAAACGTTATCAAAACAGTCAATATTCTCAACAAACTCGACATTCTTACTTCAAAGTGGTCCAAGACACCGGTCTATTCGGAGAGTATCTATGTGTGGCGGAGATTGAGTCAAAGTTCTTCCAACCGTTAATTCTGACAAACCTGTATCTCCCCCATCCTTCTAAAAAAGATCGAACCACTGAAATCGATGTCATTTTAATCAACCAATCCGGGGTACATGTCATCGAGTCTAAAAACTATAGCGGTTGGATATTCGGTCGGGCACGTGACCAATACTGGACGCAGACACTCCCCCGCCGTAAAAAACAACGCTTCTTCAATCCAATCAAGCAAAATGAATTGCATCTCAAAGCCATCGAGCAAGTGCTTGGAGTGGACCGAATCCATCTCCACTCATGGATCGTGTTCAGCAATCGTTCGACGCTCAAAAAAATTGAATCTACCGAGGTCCCTGTGCTCAATCGCCAAAAATGGATCAAAGAGCTGATCACCTATCAGGATTTTGTATTCGATCTTGATGAGCAAGTCCGTCTGTACGAAATCTTACGCTCCTTCACACAAGTCGACACGACTGTCACCTTGAAACATATCGAAGACATCAAGTCGACGATCAAGCAGTAAACAAACATCCCCGTACTCATGATGAGCGCGGGGATGTTTCGTCATTTACTCTGCATTTTAAAGCGTAAATACAATTCGTTATAGTAAGCGTTCATGCGCTTCCCTAGGTTTTCATACACTTCAAGGTCCTGCGTCACTTCACGAGACGGGTAGAACCGTTCATCCGATGTGACTTCTTCATCCAAGAATTCGAGAGCCGCTTCGTTCGGTGTCGAGTATCCGACATAATCCGTGTTACGTGCCGCAATCTCAGCATCTAACATAAAGTCGATGAACTGATGTGCCCCGTCCACGTTTTGTGCCGTACTTGGGATGACGAGGTTATCAAACCAGAGATTCGTGCCTTCTTCCGGAATGACATACGTCAGTTCTTCGTTCTCATACATGATTTCCGACGCATCTCCGGACCAGACGACGGCTGCCGCTGCCTCACGGTTCGCCATCAGCATTTTGATTTCGTCTCCGACGATGGCTTTGATGTTCGGCCAAAGCGTTTCCAACTTTTGCTCCGCCTCAATCAACTCATCTTTATTCGTCGTATTGAGGGAGTAACCAAGCGAGTTCAGGCCGAAGCCCATCACTTCACGTGTCCCGTCCGCAAGGAGAATGTCGTTCTCGAGCGGCATTTCCCACAGGTCGTTCCATGAAGTGATCTCACCATCGACTAGTTCAGGATTGTAGACGATCCCGACCGTGCCCCAGAAATAAGGAACCGAGTACTTGTTACCCGGGTCGAATGATTTATCGAGGAAGCGCGGATCGATATTATCAAAGTTTTCGAGTTTATCGTAATCGATTGGGAGAAGAAGATTCTCCTCTCTCATCTTACTGATCGCATAATCGGATGGAACGGCGACATCAAAGGCCGTCCCGCCTTGCTCAATTTTCGTGAGCATCGCTTCGTTCGAGTCGAACGTTTGATAAACGACCTTCAACCCGCTCTGCTCTTCGAACTCACCGATCAAGTCCTCATCGATATAATCTCCCCAGTTGTAGACGACAAGCGTGTTGTCGCCACCGAAACCTTGCGCAGCATTCAGTTGCTGAATCCAAAGAAGGAGACCGAAGCTGACAATCAATGGTACAGCCAACATGATGACTAGTTTTTTCATCGTCTAACCTCCTTTGATCCTCGTTGCGCCAACACATAATATCCGATGACAAGGATGAGCGTGAAGACGAATAGAATCGCAGACAACGCATTGATTTCAAGCGAGATACCTTGACGTGCCCGCGAATAAACTTCTACGGCGAGCGTCGTGAAGCCGTTCCCTGTCACGAAGAATGTAACAGCAAAATCATCTAACGAATAGGTGAGTGCCGTGAAGAAACCGGCAAATACCCCTGGCGTGATATATGGCAGAATGACTTTCGTCAATACATCCCACGTACTGGCACCAAGGTCACGTGACGCATCAATCAACGTCGGACTCATCTCTTGGAGTTTTGGCAACACCAAGATGACGACAATCGGAACCGAGAAAGCGATGTGCGACAAGAGGACCGAATAAAAGCCTAACTGAATCCCAAGCATCGTAAAGAGAATCAAGAAGGACGCCCCGATGATGACGTCCGGGCTCACGATCAAAACGTTGTTCAATGATAAGAGGGATGTCTTCGTATACTTTTGTTTCGCCGTATAGATGGCGAGTGCCCCGATGACACCGAGCACGGTCGAAATCGTCGCCGAGAGCAATGCGATGACAATCGTATTCAAGACGATGACGAGAAGTCTCGTGTCCGTGAAGAGCGACTTGTACCATTCGAGGGTGAACCCTTCGAAGTTACTCATCGTTCCGCCACTGTTGAATGAGTAGAAGACCAAATATAGAATTGGCGCATACAAGATGAAGAACACGGCCGCCAAGTATAGATTTGATAATTTGAATTGTTTACGTTTCATCGACGAACCGCTCCTTTCGCACCCCAGTCACGTGTGACGACCATGACAAGAACCATCGCCAAGATGAGGAAGACGGCAATCGTCGAGCCCATCCCCCAGTTTTGCGTGACAAGGAATTGTTGTTCAATCGCTGTACCGAGTGTGATGACCCGGTTCCCGGCGATGAGTCGGGTGATCATGAAGAGCGATAATGCCGGAATAAAGACGATTTGAATCCCTGACTTGACGCCGTCAAGCGTCAACGGGAAGATGACACGTCGGAATGTCGTCCAGTTCGATGCACCTAAATCACGGGATGCGTAGACGAGTGATGGCGGTAACTTCTCAATGGCGTTGTAAATCGGTAAAATCATGAACGGGATGAAGATATATACCGAAACAAAGACGAAACTGAAATCGGTGAATAGAATCTGTTTCGTCCCAATACCGATGGCTTCTAAAAATTGATTCGTAATCCCGTACGTCCCAAAAATTCCAAGGAACGCATACGCCTTTAACAACAAGTTAATCCATGACGGCAGCAAGATGAGTAAGAGCCAAAGCTGTTTATGCTTCGTCTTCGTCAACAAGTATGCCGTCGGATACCCGACGAGTAACGAGAAGAACGTAATGAGAAACGCATACCAGAACGACGAGAGCGTCATCGACAAATACGTCGACGTGAAGAACGTCTGATAGTTTTCTAAACTCAAATTCCCATCGATATCAAAAAAGGAATAATAGACGACGAGGACGAGTGGTGCGATGACGAACAAGGCGATCCAAATCCAATAGGTCGTCAAATATACCGTCTTTGCGGTCTGATTAGTTTGATTCATGAGGGACCTCCTCGTAGGATTCGAGACGACGGTCAAATTCTTCTTCTGTTTCACCTAGTCGCATGACGTGAATCGCTTCTTCGTCAAACGTCAATCCGATTTTTGATCCGACGATTGATTTCTTCGTCGAGTGGACGAGCCATTCGTTTCCTTCTTGGTCATAACAGCAAATCTCGTAGTGGACACCTCGGAACAATTGAGAATCAACGTCGACAACAAGTTTCGCTGCATCGACCGATGTCATCTCTAAGTCTTCCGGACGAATGATGACCTCAACTTTTTCATTGCGGTCAAATCCTTGGTCGACACAGTCAAACGTTTTACCAGCAAACGTGACGACATTGTCTTCCGGCATGACACCCGGCACGATATTGGATTCACCGATAAAGTCTGCAACGAAACGGTTGATCGGTTCATCATAAATATCAGTCGGTGTCCCACTCTGAACAATTTTCCCGTTGTTCATGACGAAAATCTCATCCGACATGGCGAGCGCCTCTTCTTGGTCGTGTGTGACGAAAATAAAGGTAATGCCAAGACGTTGCTGTAACTCACGAAGTTCATATTGCATCTCCGTACGAAGTTTCAAGTCTAAGGCAGAGAGCGGTTCATCAAGGAGAATGACCTCCGGCTCATTTACGATTGCGCGGGCGATGGCGACACGTTGGCGCTGTCCACCTGACATCTCATCGATTTCGCGCGAGCCGTATCCTTCTAAGTTAACAAACTTGAGAGCCTGCTCCACTTTCGCTTTCACATCTGCTTCTTTCAATTTTTTAATCCGGAGACCGAATGCCACATTCTCAAATACGTTTAAATGAGGAAACAGCGCATAATCTTGGAACACGGTATTCACTTGTCGTTTATTAGCCGGCACATCGTTGATTCGTTTCCCGCTGAAGTGAATACCTCCTTCGGTCGCATCGGTAAATCCGGCGATGAGACGCAAAATCGTCGTCTTCCCACATCCCGATGGACCGAGAAGCGTATAAAACTTCCCACGCTCAATCTCAAAACTAATATCTTCAAGGACGACTGTGTCGTCGTAACGCTTTGACACGTGGTCAAAGCGAATAATTGTCTCTGCATTCATGCTGTTTCCTCCTCTGTTGACTTATAAATATGAATGGGTCGCGACGATGAGACATTCACTCTCTCCATCGTTATCGTTGACGAGTTGATGCGAATCTGAGGCGACATAATAAAGGGTTTCCCCTGTCTTGGCAAAATATGTGTGGTTCCCTAATTTCAAGGCAATTTTGCCGGACAAGACGTATACGAGCGTCTCCGAACGTGAAGGCTCATATTGTTTGAACTCTCCATGTTTGAAAAATGTGACCAGAATCGGCTCCATCTCTTTTTCATTCGATTCCGGGATGAGCCATTCTGTCCGATATTTGCGTTCTTCATCCGTATAGATGGTGCGATCGTCAACGGTGTACACCACTTTTTGATTCAACTCTTCATCGAAAAACTCTTTCGGGGAACTCCCGAGGACATTCAATAAATCGAATAACGTTTCTAGTGAGGGAGAGCTTAAATCCCGCTCAATTTGAGAAATATAGCCTTTACTCAAATCGGTACGTTCCGCCAACTCCTCTTGGGTCAATCCTTTTTTGATCCGGAGCCGCTTAATGTTTTGACCTACTTCCAACGACTGAACGCCTCCTTCTTGTTTAGTGAAACATGAGTTCAACTAAAGAAAGTTTATCTATACTATACTTTAAAACAAACTATTAGCGACCTTCATTATAACGAATTGTTGAGGAATTGCAATAAAAAAATCACGCCCCAAGGACGTGACTCAGTGTAAATTCCGTTTAGACATCAAATGCTTGAACTTTTCGTTTTTCGTTTGGAACAAATGGAGCTGCGCCCCGTATGCATCAATCTGTTGAATGACGTATTGGAACGCCTTTGCCTCTCCCGGATACGGTTCGCCCGCCTTGGCAAGTGAGGTCTCAAAATCTTCCCATAACACTTCGACCCACGTCACCGCTTCTGAATCGTTCAAGACGTCATTCTTCTCTTTTAAAATGACCGCGAGCCGTTCGTATTGTTCGTTCCGGTTCATCGCTTCACCTCCGACAATTCTGAGAGCGGGATGGCCCGTTCTGTCATCTCGCCTTCAAACGTCCCCCAGCCCATGACACCGTTGACGAATTTCAAGCGAAACGGACGGTCATTGTAATTGACGACATATGTTTCACCTGGACGAAACGATGATGGGTCAATCAAATAGCTTTCGGCAATCGCAATCCGTCGAAGGACGACTTCGATTTCGCTGACCATGCCCATCTGTTCAGCTTTTCGTTTCCGTTCATGTAATGCTTGAATCTCTTGCTCTAACTCATATTTCGATAAGTCACTTAACCGCTTTTCCATATCGTTCACCTCGATGTAAGCGTATCAGATTTTACGAAAAAAGAAAAAGACGAGACTGAGTACGTGACTCAGTTCGCCTTGAAGTTGTAAAGTGGCTTGATGATTTGATCGATTTGAACGGCCGGTTCGATATAACGAACAATTTCTTTCATCGACTTATACACAAATGGTGATTCATCGATTGTCGATGGGCGAACTGATGTCGACCAGACACCTTCCATCGAACGTTTGAATTCTTTGAAATCGACGCGTTTCCGCGCGGCCGACCGAGACATGATCCGACCTGCGCCGTGTGGACCCGAGAAGTTCCAGTCTGGATTCCCTTTTCCCGTACAGATGAGCGAACCGTCTCGCATGTTCATCGGAATGATGACTCGCTCTCCTTCTTGAGCGGAGATGGCCCCTTTTCGCAGGATCATCGCATCATGATCGATATAGTTATGGACGGTGTCGAATTGATCGACGATGTTCCAATTCATCGCTTCGACGATCACATCCGTCATCGCACGACGGTTCGCCGCCGCGTATTGTTGAGCGATGCGCACGTCATGCATGTAATCGTCCATATCCGCTCCCTCCACATAAGCCAGGTCTCGAAATGGTTTCCGTGACGCACGCTCTGTTTCCAGATAAGCCGAGATTTCTTGTTGTCGACCTAAGGCTTTCAAACGCTCAATTTCTTCTTTTACATCATGTGTTTCCATCATGTGTTGAATCGCTCGCTCCTGATAGTGATCGGCAATCTGTACCCCAAGATGGCGCGAACCGGAATGAATGACAAGAAACGTACGTCCCGAGTCATCTCGGTTCACTTCAATAAAGTGGTTCCCCGAGCCGAGCGACCCGACCGAGCGCAAGGCTCGGTCGAGTTTATACGGCGCTCGCACCTCTTCTAATGGAAGTTCAGATGCGTATGGATGAACCTTCTCCCGAATGTTCATCCCGCTCGGTACGAGTTCACGAATGAGGTCATCGAGTCGTTGAAAATCGATCCGCTTGGCTTTGATCTCCGTACAAAGCATCCCACACCCTAAATCGACACCGACCAGGTTTGGCACGACTTTATCTTGAATCGTCATCGTCGTTCCAACGACCGATCCTTTCCCCGCATGCATGTCCGGCATGATTCGAATCGATGCCCCTTGTGTGAACGGTTGGTCGAGCAATGTTTCAATTTGATTCCGCGTCATATCATCGATTCGTTCGTTAAACACTTTGGCGCGGTTATATTTCCCCTTGATTTCCATGTGACCTCCTTAACTGATGGCTTGTTGTTTACTCTGTAATTCATGCATTCGGGCGTAGACACCACCATACTCGATGAGTGACTGGTGATTGCCTCGCTCAATGATTCGTCCGTGGTCGAGAACGAGAATCTGGTCCGCTTCTCGAATCGTCGAGAGTCGGTGCGCGATGACAAACGTCGTCCGACCGTACGTGAGCGTCTTGAGCGCATCCTGAATCAATGCCTCCGTCT
The DNA here is from genome assembly GCF_025842465.1 of Exiguobacterium sp. N5. Taxonomy (GTDB): domain Bacteria; phylum Bacillota; class Bacilli; order Exiguobacteriales; family Exiguobacteriaceae; genus Exiguobacterium; species Exiguobacterium profundum. The sequence continues at coordinate 187,346 of NZ_JAPAEP010000003.1, read as the reverse complement.
CCGAGTCGACGCTCGCTGTCGCTTCATCGAGGACGAGGATGGCCGGGTCAAAGACGAGGGCGCGTGCGAAACTGACCAGCTGTCGTTCTCCACTCGAGAGTGAAGCTCCACGCTCGATCACCGGCTCATCGATGCCTTGCGGTAGCTGCTTCACGAAGCGGTCTGCCCCGACGGCTGTGAGTGCTTTCCATACCTGTTCGTCCGTAATCGTCTCATCGCCAAGAGTGACGTTCGTGCGAATCGTGCCCGTGAACAGGAACGGGTCTTGTAAGACGATCCCGAGATGGTCTCGTACCGCCTGCGTCGGTAGTTTAGTCACGTCCATGCCATCGATTCGAAGGACTCCGGCCGAGGGGTCATAGAAACGCATGAGCAAGTTCATGATTGAACTCTTCCCGCTTCCGGTATGCCCAACGAGTGCGACCGTCTCACCAGGAGCGGCGTGTAGTTCAATCTGTTGCAACACCGGTTTCCCTGCTTCATAACTGAAGGTCACGTCATCAAAGACGACATCCCCTTTAAAGCGTGGAAGACGTTCTGATGAGACCGGTTCCCCTTTCTCGTCGAGCAGTTGGAACATCCGGTCGGCCGAGACAAGCGCTTGTTGGAGTGGTGACAATTGATTCATGATCTGTGTCACCGGCTCAAAGATCCGCGAAACATAGTCGATATACGCGTACAGAATCCCGAGTGTTAAGACACTTCCCGTACCAAGCGTTTGTGCCCCGACAAACCAGATGAGCAAGGCGAGCGCCATGTTTCGGAAGAAGTTGACGAGGTTGTGGCTCATCAACGCATCCAATTTCAACAGTTTCCGTCTCGTTTGGAAGTTGTCGCTGTTCTTCTCATTGAACTCGTCATAAACGAGATTTTCGCGGACGTATGATTGAATGATTGGCATCGTTTGAATGCTCTCGTTCAACTGCGCGTTCATATCCGCGACGAGTGCACGGACACGGAAGTTATTTTTTGTCGAGAAACGTTGGAACAACTTGATCCAGACGATGACGACCGGGATGATAATGAGCGAGACGAGCCCTAGACGCACGTCTAGGAAGAACATGGCAATGAGTACCCCAATCATCATGACGACACTTTGGAAGACGCGAGCAAGCACTCCTAAATACAGGTCGCGAATCGTCTCTGTATCATTCGTGACACGACTGACAATCTTCCCGATTGGTGTCTGGTCAAAATAGCGTACCGGAATCGTTTGGAGATGCTTCATCACATCAAGACGCATCGTTTTGACAATTTTATGCGCCGACCGTTGTAGGAGCATCTGTTGTCCCCAGTTCAATCCGGCCGCAAATAGTAACAGGACGACGTACAATCCCGATAAGAGAAGGACAGCTCGTAAATCCGTTTGATAGAACTGGAACACGTCGGTCGACGAGAGCGAGACAATATTGTCATATGTCGCCGTCTCGTCTCCTCTTGAAATCGTCAGCACGTCGCCTTCGACTTCACGGACGCCTCCGCTTATAACCGCATCAGGTACGAGATAGTAACCATCGGTCGTTTGTACGATCGAGACCGGCTGAATCACCTCTTGGCCATCTAGTCTCGTTTCTTTCTCATAAGAATCTCCATTAAAGGAAACACTACCGCCGGATTCGACTTGAACCCAGTCACGTTCGATGGCGACGATATGCTCATCGATAATGATTTTGGCGATATACGGCCCGGCAAGTTCTGCACCGACCGCTAAAAAGAGTAATGTCAGTCCGAGGAAGATGGAGCGCTTCACTTGCTTGGCATAACCAACGAGTGAGCGGATCGTTTTCTTCCGGCGGACCGGATCTAATTCATATTGATCGATCATGAGAGATTCCCCCTTTCCCGGATTACTCCGTCTCTCCTTGTCGAATAAATTGTTCATAGTACCAACCGTGTCGTTCCATCAGTTGGTCGTGGGTGCCGCGCTCGGTGACTCGTCCGTCTTGAAGGACGAGAATTTGGTCGGCATGTGCCACCGCAGAAAGACGGTGCGCCACGATAAAGGTCGTCTTCGCCTCACGGCTCGTGCGGACCGAATCGATTATGCGTGATTCCGTTTTCGCATCGACCGCTGAGAGCGAATCGTCAAGAAGCAGAATCTCAGGATTTTTCAGTAAAGCACGTGCAATTGATAATCGTTGTTTTTGTCCACCTGACAGCATGACCCCTTGCTCCCCAACGACGGTATCGAGACCGTTCTCCAAGTGTTCGATGTCTGTATCGAACGCCGCGAGGTGAATGGCTCTGTCGAGTGCTTCATCCGAGACATCATCGACTCCGAAACGAATGTTATCACGCACCGTTTTCGAGAATAGGAGGTGCTCTTGTGACACATACCCACTCCAGCCACGGACCGTTTCAAGTTTAATGTCCGAAATCGGCACCCCGTTCACGAGAAGGGAATCGTCGATCGGATACTCCCGGAGCAATTGACGTAACAACGTCGTCTTCCCAGCTCCAGTCGGTCCGACAATCCCAATCGTCTCACCACGCGAGACGTGCAGGACGATGTCTTCTAACGACTCCCGATTCGAGTTTGGATAACGGAATGAGAGCGATTTGAAGGTGATTTTCTCTGGTACATCGATGTGAACCGTTCCGGTTGACGAAACGTCCGGTACCTCATTCATCGTTGTCTCAATCCGTTCCAAGCTCGCCGTTCCTCGTTGGACGACGTTGATGAGTTCCCCGAAGGCATACATCGGCCAAATCAACATCCCTAAATAAATGTTGAAGGAAACGAGTTGACCGAGCGTGATGTCGTTCGTAAAGACGAGATACGTCCCGAACGAGAGTCCGATCAAATAGCTGAGTCCAACGAGTAATTTGATAACCGGCTCAAACAAGACGTCGATTTTAGCGACATGCATGTTTTTCGCCATCACGTCATCCGTGATGTCATCAAATTTTTTCGTATCCGCCTCTTCTTGGACGAAGGAGCGGACGACCCGAAGACCAGAGATGGATTCAACGACTTGGTCGTTCATCACGCCGAACGAATCTTGGGCTGCCGTGAAACGTGTATGAATCTGACTCCCAAGTTTATTCATCGACCAGGCGAGAATCGGCATCGGCAAAAGTGCTGCGAGCGTCAACTTCCAATCGATGAACACGCCCATAATCGTCAAGGCGATGAGCGTCATGTTGAACGAGTCGACTAATGTCATGACCCCAAATCCCGCTGTCCGCTCCACCGCTTTTAAGTCATTCGTCGCAAGTGCCATCAAGTCACCTGTGCGATGTTGTTGATAGAAGCGCGGTGTTTGTTTGAGGAGGTGACCAAAGAAGCGACCTCTCAATTTCTTTTCAAGTAAAAAGGCTGTCCCGAAGAGTCGGGCAATCCACAAGTACGACATCACGTACGATAACACCATAATGCCGAGTAGCGACGATACAATCAGAATCAATCGCTCTGTCGTCAAACTTCCTTCACGAATCGCATCGATCGCCTGACCAATAATCCAAGGCGGCAGCATATCTACAACCCCTGTGATGATCAGTAAAATGATCGCAATCACATACGTTCGTTTCTGTCTTTTAATAAACCAATCCAATTGCTTAATCAGTTTCATGACTGATTTCCCCCTTCCGCCTCACCCATCCAAGCACGCAAAAAAGCGCACTCCACCTGATTGTGCAACCAATCAAATGAAGCGCGCTTGAAGTAGTCTTCAGTCTTTTGCATGGTCAGGGAAAGGACACTACCCCTATCCAGCTGCCAATGTCACGCAGTTAAATACGAGTAGCCATATGATGTTTTGAGTGTGTTTGTGAGTGCAATGTTGTTCATCATTCTGGCTCCTCTCGTTTCATAGTTTTAAAATCTACTCAAACCTTAGCAGACTGTTCTGAAAATTGTCAACATTATTCTGTAAAAAAACTGTAACTTGATTTAGTTTAAGAAAAACATGCCTAAAATGAGACCAATGACCCCCGTCGCCGTCACGTAATAAATCATCGGCATGAGCGTGTAACGGATGATGGTCCCTTCCTTGCCGAGTAATCCAGCAACCGATGCGACCGCTACGACGTTCAACACACAGATCATGTTTCCTGCGTTCGCTCCCGCCATCTGCATCGATAAAGCGAGCGTGTTATCAAGTCCAACCGACTCCGCAACGTTTGTCGTCAAACTCGAGAACATCATATTGGAAAACGTCGCCGAACCTGAAACGAAGGCACCAAGGGCCCCAATCCACGGTGCGACAAGTGGCCACACCCCACCGAACGTATCAGCAGCTGCCGTCGCAAGCTCGACCGGCATCGAAGCGAGTCCGGCACCGCCATTTTCAGAGTGGATGAATATACGAACCATTGGAACCGACGCCGCTAACGTGATGGCCGTTCCGACGACTCCAAGTGTCGTCGCCTTAAACACCGATGTCACTTGTGACCAACTCATGTTGTGTAAGAAGAATGTCGCAATAATCGTCAGGATAAACATAAAACCTGGTGAATAGAACGGTTCCCAAGACGTCGAAACTCCTTCTACCCCAAGAATGTCCGGGAGATTGATTCGGACACTGCGAGAGAGTTCGTTTAAAAATGGTACGGTACGGGTGAGCACTAAGAAAATCGTCAAAATAAGATAAGGTGCCCACGCCTTCCACTGAGGCAATTCTCGCGTGGTTGATTTGAGCGTCACTTTTTCAGCAGATGGTTCTAATTCATCCACATATCCATCAAACGTCCAGACGCGTTTCGGCATGAGAATGCCTTTACGAGCCATGGCCACGAGGATGACCAGACCAGTTAAACCACCGAGCATGCCACCGAACTCAAATCCGAGGATGAGTGTCCAAATGTACGCAGGTACGCTGTATAACAACGCCGCCACAATCGCAATCGGAAATACCTCAAGTGCGGGTTTTATCGACTTCTCTTTACTGAAGAACCGCGTCAACATCAAAATCAAAATGAACGGGATGAATAGGCCGACCACCATATCGATCAACACCGTCTGCAAGACGACCTCTGTCAAGAAGGCAATCGATTCAGGTTGGTTCACATCTAAAGATAGACCGTTCCCGATCCCGATGAGTGCAGGTGTCCCGACCGCACCAAATGTCACAGCCGACACGTCTGCAGATAGTGCGATGACAACGGCGGCAATCGGTGGAAACCCGAGTGCGATCAAGAGCGGTGCTGCAACCGTTGCAGGCGTCCCGAATCCAGATGCGCCTTCAATAAATGAAACGAATAACCATCCGACAATCAAAACTTGAATTCGAGGGTCGGGTGTGATGTTGACGAATCCGGAACGAATTGCGTTCATCCCGCCCCCTTCTTTCATCGTATTCATCATTCCGATTGCCCCGTAGACAATCCATACTGTCGTGACGGCGATGACGAGTCCTTGTAATGTCGCCGCCATAATTCGTGTCGCATCCAATTGCCAGACGAAAAACGCTAAAATCGCCGTCGTCACAAGTGACAAGGGCATGGCTACCGATGCAGGTAAACGCATAATGACCAATAAGATGAGCACGGCCACAATCGGTGTCAGTGCTGTAATCCATTCTAAAATCGTCAATGTAGACCCACCTTTTCGTGTTTTCCCCTACCGTAAACAGATGTCCCATCACGATTCTTCTTCAGCGATTCGATCTAACGTACGTTCAATCACATCATACGGAAATCCTTTGCGCCGAAGCTGCATCTTCATGCGCTGTTTGCGTTCGAACGCGTCGTATCCGCTGAACTTCCGACTCAACTTCTCAGCCTGTTTCAGACATGCCGCAACCTCGACATCTTCGTCCTCTTCTTCCCAAAAAGTTTGAATCGCCTCTGAAATAATATCAAAGGTAAACCCCCTTTGCATCAGGGTTTGTTGAATTCTTTGTTGCACTTCTGTGGCAGAACGACGATTTGTTTCCAGTTGTTTCCTTTTCACGAACTTTCCAGCCTTCTCGACGAGATCTTCGTGTGAGATTGATTCTAATTCGGATTCAACAACGTCCGTTGGGATTCGGAGCTGTTCGAGCTCGCGTTTGATTTTGATTGGTCCACTTGGACTTGTGTTGAATTTCGTTTGGACATACGCTTTTGCGAACTCCTCATCATTCAAATAACGCTGCTCGATTAGTCGCGTGATGGCATGTTTGATAGCAGATTCACTTAACTCTTTCTTCACGAGATAGTCCCTTACCTCTGAAATGGCGCGCATTCGATACGATAAATAATTGATGGCCAACTTATAGGCTTTCTGAGCTTCTTCCGCCTCAAGGACGTCTTGCACAAAATCGTCTTCGAGCTCCATCCCTTTTGTGAGCCCGTACTTGATGAATACGTCAACATCGATGGCGAACGCAAACTCCTCTTTCCCCTCCCGTTCGATGAAGACGTTCAGTCGATCTTGGTTCTTCTTTTGGGTCGTGAACTTTGCAATTTTCACAACGACTCCCCTCCATTCCATGTTTCTAACATATCACGTTCAAGAAACGTAGAGGATTTTTGATAAGTTAGAAGAAAGGGTATTCATCTGGATATACTGACTTATACCCATTTTAGAAACAACACATGATATCGGAGGGAATTTCATGAAAATCGCAATCACTGGTGGAACTGGGCTCATCGGTCAACCACTCGTTCGTGCACTCGCCGACGCCGGACATCAAGTCGTCGTGTTGACGCGTCATCCACGTCCCCGCCATCGCGGGGTATCGTTTATCGAATGGTTGACACCGAATAGTAAACCAGAAGAGGAACTCGAAGGAACAGATGCGTTCATTCATTTGGCCGGCGCCTCAATCAACGACGGGCGATGGACACACAAACAGAAACAAGCCATCCTTCAAAGTCGAATCGAAGGTACGAAGGAAGTCGTCCGGATTATTCAACAGTTGAAACAAAAGCCACAGGTCGTCATCAGCGGCTCTGCCATCGGTATATACGGTGAAGATCGTTCCATCACGTATTCCGAAGAAACACCATTGCCGACACGGACTAATTTCCTCGGGAATGTCTGCGTCCTCTGGGAACAAGAAGCAGAACCCATTCGTGATTTAGGTGTTCGCCTTGTGACGATGCGCACCGGAGTCGTCTTATCGAATGATGGCGGTGCTTTCCCATTAATGAAACTCCCCTATCAGTTCGGGGTCGGTGGTAAAATTGGATCAGGAGAGCAATGGGTTCCTTGGATTCATTTAGACGACCTCGTCCGCTTGTTCGTGCACGTCATCGAGACTGATTACATTGAAGGACCCGTCAACGGCACTGCACCTACACCGGTGACGATGAATGAGTTCGGGAAGACGATTGCGAACGTGATGCATCGTCCTCACTGGATTCCGGCACCTGCCCCAATGATGCAACTCGCCCTCGGTGAAAAGAGCGTCATCGTCCTAGAAGGTGCGAAAGTCGTTCCGACGAAGGCACTTCAACATGGTTTCGACTTCCGCTATGAAACATTGGAACCGGCTCTAACACAACTACTACAAGATGTTTAAGGAGAATGAATTGTGAGTCACTTACTAATTCGAAATGCCCATATTTACCCCATCACTGCCCCCCATTTTTACGGAGACCTCCGTGTTCGGGACGGGAAAATCGTCGAAATGTCCGATTTACTTGAACCGACTGACGGGGAGCATGTCATTGAAGCCGAAGGAAACTTTTTATTCCCGGGCTTCATCGATGCTCACACCCACCTCGGATTATATGATGAAGGAACCGGCTCTGTCGGAAACGACGCCAATGAGACGGTCGAAGCGATGACGCCTCATGCACGTGCGATTGACGGGGTATACCCGCTTGACGAAGGATTTCAAGAAGCGCTGATGGCAGGCGTAACCGCCGTTCAGGTCATGCCAGGAAGTATGAACGTCATCGGTGGTGTGACCAGTGTCATCAAAACACACGGTCGCTATATTGACGACATGATCGTCCGTCGTTATGCCGGATTGAAGATGGCACTCGGCGAAAACCCGAAACGGATTCATAGTATGGGGAAAACCGGTGATTTGACGCGGATGGGGATTATGGGGTTGCTTCGTGAAGCGTTCCGTACCGTCGGGTCGACCAAAACGATCGGAACGTTCGGCAGTCAGATGATTCAACTTGCCCTCGACCGAGAGATGCCGATTCGTGTGCATGCCCACCGCGCCGATGACATTTTATCTGTCGTTCGCTTTGCTCAAGAGTTCAATCTCGACTATCGTATCGAACATTGTACAGAAGGTCATCTTGTCGTTGAAAAACTACAAGAACTCGGTGTGAAACATGTCACCGTCGGACCGACGTTTACTCGAAAATCTAAAATCGAGCTCCAGAACAAGACATGGGAGACGTATCGCATTCTCCATGAGCACGGCATGATCGTCTCCATCACGACCGACCATCCGTACACGCCGGTCCAATATTTGAACTTGTGCGCCGGACTTGCGGCACGTGAAGGACTTCCTGTCGATATCGCGTTGCGAGGGATCACCATCAATCCAGCTGAATCACTAGGTGTCGCTGACCGAATCGGCTCTCTTGAAGTAGGAAAAGATGCCGATTTGGTGCTTTGGAGTCACTTCCCGCTCGACTACTTATCGAAGCCGATTATGACGATTGTGAACGGTGAAGTCGTGTACAAAACGGACCGTGCTGAAACCCATCATGAGGTCGAGTAATTTTCATTATTTTTCATAAGGGTTTTTACGCATAATTTACTTGCTTTTTTAAAAATACTATATAAAATTATCTTGTAACTTCATAAAGCAGCCAAGGCGGTTCGAACAGCGAAGCCAGAAGTATGCTTTCGTTACGACTATTCTTCAGCGGTCTGAAATAGGAGGAGGAATGTAAAGGTGCTCAAATTTCGTGAGCTCACCGACTGCGCGGAGTTGTTCGAACTGATGCAACACCCAGATGTCTTTCCGTATGTCCGTCAAAAGACGGTCCATTTTGACGAGTTTTTATTTAGCACGAAGCAAGTCATCGAGCTAGAAGAGCAAGGAAATATCATCTCACGTACCATCACGAACGAGTATGGCACCCCGATTGGGACGATTAGCTTGTTCGATGTCGAATCCGGATATGGATTCCTTGGCACGTGGCTTGGCAAGCCGTATCACGGCAAAGGTTATAATCAAGTGGCGAAAGAGGCGTTCTTCTCAGAACTGTTCTTCGATCTTGATATTGAAAGTGTGTTCTTAAAAATCCGTAAATCGAATGAACGATCGATTGCTGCAGCAGAGAAGCTTCCGTACGCGTTTTGCGCGAACGAGATTCGTTCCGAACTGCTTGCGGAGATCAACCAAGGTGACGTGGAGTATGTTTTATATGAAGTATCCAAGTCGAGCTTCCAACTATACTTGCATGCCCTACACGTCCCGGAATACGAAGTGCCATACGAGGCACAACTCGAAGCATGAGCCAATTCTGTCAAAGAATTGGCTTTTTTGTGGCGTTTTTGTGTGGATTTGATGGAGGGAACTTGTCGGAGCCGAATAAATCTGTTCTAATTCGAAGAGATAGGTATGATAGAAGTATGAGGGATTTATCACAACTCCCGTTAACCGTTTTGCAAAGGAGAATGGCATATGTCAGAATCAATGTTTCGTATCCTCGTGACCGACGACGAAGAACAAATGCGCGATTTACTTGTATCAAATTTAGAAAAAGAAGGGTATGAGACGGTCACCGCCTCAAACGGCCTTGAAGCGATTGAACGCTTGAAAGAAGAGACGTTCCATCTCGTCTTACTTGATGTGATGATGCCGGAACTCGACGGATTGACGGCTTGCATGCGCATCCGTGAGTTCTCAAACGTACCCATCATCCTGTTGACGGCACGCTCAGAAGAGCTCGACCGCATTCACGGCCTCAAAATCGGGGCAGACGATTACATCACGAAACCGTTTAGCCCACGCGAATTACTCGCACGAATCGAAGCGACGCTCCGTCGCACGCACAGCTTCTCAAAAGAACAAGAAGCGACGTTTGATGTCGGGGTCCTCTCAATCGATATCGAAGGACGTACCGTCAGTGTGAAAGGGAAGACCGTCAACTTGACACGAAAAGAGTTTGATTTGCTCTACCTATTCATCACGAACGACGAAAAAGTATTCTCCCGTGAACAATTACTTGATCAGATTTGGGGGACCGAGTATCATGGAAACCTTCGCACGGTGGATACTCACATTAAGACGCTTCGCCTGAAACTCGGCGAGGCGGGCGGTTATATTCAGACAGTCTGGGGAATTGGCTACAAATTCGAGGCAAACGGATGAAACGATACACGATCAGGAAGCGGATTTGGATTACCATCTGGACAGCCAGCCTCTTCTCAGCGTTCGTGTTTCTCATCATGACGTTTTATCTGTACGACAAGTTCTATATTCAAACGCAAGAAGAACTGCTCATCAATCGCGGTGAGAAACTTGTCACCATCTATAAGGCCGACGGTTTCTCGGACGCGTTCGCCGATAGTATGACGTACACGAACGAATTGACCGAAACGAAAGTGTTCCTCTCCTCCGTTCGAGAGGACACACTCGGCTCCGGTAAAACCTTTTTAAGGCAGCAAGACCTCGAACGGTTGCAGGACGGTTATGCCATCTCGGTGACCCGGAAACATCCGACCGAGGACGTCGACATTTTGATGACCGCATTTCCTCTCATCCGCGACGATGAACTCGACAATGCACTCATTTTGTATATGGAGCTCAGTAAAATCAGTGAACCGTTCCAACCGATTCGGCTCATGATCACGTTTTTACTCGTCCTCATGATTGTGAACTTGCTCATTTTTGGTAAACAGATCATCGACACAATCATCCAACCACTCATTCAGATGAAGCGTGCCTCTCAAGTCTATGCGCAAGGTGATTTCTCCCACCGCATTCCGATTGTCTACGATGACGAAATTGGTGAACTAGCAGACACGCTCAACTCGATGGCGGAATCGCTCGGACTTGTTGAAGAACAGCGTAAAGAGTTTCTCGCTAACGTCAGTCACGAACTTCGCACGCCACTCTCTTACATCCGCGGTTATACCGAGATGCTCCAAGATGAGTCATTGGATGAAAAAACGAGGGCACAATATTACGACATCATCGAGAACGAGACGAACCGGCTTCAGCGCCTTGTCACGGACTTACTCGATCTCGCCCAGCTAGAGCGCGATTCGTACCCGATGACGAAAGAACCGGTCGTTTACTCGCAAGTACTTGAAGACGTCCTCTATCGTCTTGAACCGATTGCCCGTGCGAAAGGCGTGACAATCGAATCGGATTTAGACTTCGACTTGATCATCCTCGGTGACCATGACCGACTCGAACAAGTCATCGGCAATCTTCTCGACAACGCGCTCCGATATACGGATGCTGGCAAGACGATTCATGTGAAAACGTTCGCCGAAACCGAATATGCAATTACGGAAATACGTGACGAAGGTCGAGGCATCCCGAAAGAAGATTTAGACAAATTGACGGAACGCTTCTATCGTGTCAATAAATCACGGACACGAAAAGATGGCGGAACCGGCCTCGGTTTGGCCATTGCGAAGCACATTATCGAGCGTCATGAAGGGTCTCTTCATTTCAGCTCTGAAGTCGGACAAGGAACGACTGTCACTGTCGGTCTGCCGCTTCTACCTGACGATGAATTTGATATGTAAATAGGCAGCCGCGATGGCTGCCTTTTCTTTTCATATGTCTTTCCCTTTATATTGTTCGACCGACTCTCGTTCAAGTCGTTCGCGTTCGGCATGCGTCTGTGGAAAACCGTTCGCCTGCCATTCGGCACGGTGACTTGAATCAAGTTGCGTGAGCCCTTGCTCCGCTTCATCTTGATTCGCATCGACGCTTTCCCGTTCATCCATCTTCTGCCACGTATCTTCTTCCTCACGTTGCGAGAGCAGTGCCGCCACTTTTGGTGCAACGAGCGCCGCACCGGCAACACCTAAGACAATCCCCATCAACACTTTCCGATCCATCCTAACCCCTCCTTCACTATGCACTCTTCATTCCACCATTTTATAATCTCAAAACCATTATCGAAAACGTTTACAACATTTCTACGAGTGGAATGGCTAATGGAAGGAGGCGATTGGATGGAAAAGAAACGACCCACTTCGAAACGTCCGTTTGATAATCCGGACGCGGTAGACACGGACAAAGAAAGCATCTTTGACGAGGACGGCATGCAAACCGTCGACCCGATTCCTGTCGAGGAATTGAACGAACGAGTTAAGGATGAAAAGAATAAACGTCACTCCAAAGATGACTCAGTGAGTGAAAAGAAATATAAAGACACATAACAAGCTGCGGACAAACGTCCGCAGCTTGTTATGTTAAATCTTTTGGTGAAAATCCGTAAGGCAACATCTCTTCTTTCGTCATCACTTTCGTATCACCGTTCAAGTTTGCAAGAATCAACGTGAAATCTTCGCCAGCGAATTCAGCAATCACTTGGCGGCACGCACCGCATGGTGAAATCGGGCCTTCCGTGTCACCGACGACGACGACCGTTTCAATCGCGTCACTACCTTCTGACACGGCTTTAAAAATGGCTGTGCGTTCGGCACACATTGACAATCCGTACGAGGCGTTTTCCACGTTACATCCTGTAATTTCGTTTCCTGATGTATCGATGACGACAGCTCCTACTTTAAACTTTGAATACGGTGTATAGGCGCATTTGCGCGCTTCGATGGCTTTATGGACGAGTTCTTGTACGCGTTCTTGTGAGATCATAGGATGTTCCTCCACTTCTATATTTGAAAAGAAGTCTGACATCTGAACTATATCGTGAAAACGCTTACGTGACAAGCCTTTTCACGGTCTCGTCAATATTTTTTCTTTTTCTTTTTCTCGAATACGACGACCGACTCGACATGAGATGTCTGTGGGAACATATCATACGGCTGTACGTAATTCACTTTGTAACCCGCTTTCATCAACTGGTCGGCGTCACGTGCGAGCGTCTGCGGGTTACATGACACGTAAACGATTCGCTTCGTTTTAGAAGAGATGATGGAATTGATCAATTGATGGTCCATCCCTGTGCGTGGCGGGTCGACTACGATGACGTCTGGGATCCATCCATCTTTTACCCAACGTGGAATCCAATGCTCGGCACGCCCTTCGACGTATGTGACATGGTTATAGCCATTTTCACGCATATGGTCATTGGCATCTTCGACCGCTTCCGGCACGACTTCCATTCCACGGATTTCTTTCGCATATGGGGCTAACCAAAGTCCGATCGACCCTACTCCTGCATACGCATCGATCACACGTTCTTCACCTGTCAATCCTGCGGCCTCGACCACTTCACGGTACATTTTTTCTGTCTGTGCCGGATTCAACTGGAAGAATGCGCGTGGTGATAAGTGATAATGAACGTCGTCTAATTGTTCATCCATTTTCTCCTGACCGGCGATGTGAACTGTCCGATAACCGAAAATAACACCCGAACGGTTTGCATTGATATTGATATGGAACGACACAACATTCGGCAATTCCATGATGCGGTCGCTCAATTCATCTAAATCAGGGACATCTTCATGTCCGACGACCAAAACGACTTGAACATCGTTCGTGTTATAACCCGAACGGACGACGATTGTACGCGCGTACCCCGTGTCGCGACGTGCATCGTAGACGGGAATATCGAGTTCGTTTAAAATACGGACAATCGCATTGTTGATGTTCGTCGTATCCCGTTGTTGGACCATACAGTGCTCGATTGGCACGAGATGGTTCGAGTTCGGTTTGTAGAGACCTGATACGATCTCACCGCGACGCGTGCCGAGTGGGAATTGTGACTTGTTCCGGTAATACCATGGATCTTCCATTCCGATTGTTGGACGGATATCCGATTTGTCCACGTTTAGTTTCGTCTTTTGACGGAAGGCGTTTCGAACGATTTCTTCCTTATACTCCATCTGCAGACGTGAACTCATATGTTGGATTTGGCAGCCCCCGCACTCATCGTAAATCGGACAAGGTGCTTTGACGCGGTCTTTCGAGTCGTTATCTCGTTTGACGACACGCGCTTCCGCATAGTTTTTTTCCACACGCGTGATTTCGACTTTGGCTCGTTCTCCCGGCAATAAGTTCGGAATGAAGATGACCATGCGATTAAGTGTCGCAATGCCTTCTCCATTAATGCCAAGTCGTTCGACCGTGACATCTTTAAAATCTCCTGTAATTAATTTCAATCTGATTCATCCTTTCGAGACGATTGTTCTAGGTCTTTGGCGTAACGCACTACTTTAGCGCGCAACGAATCAATGTCGGCTAACAGGCGATGTAAATCTTCAGGTGTCGTATGCTCGTCTAGCGTATTGACCGATAGACAGAGTAATTCCGTTCTCGATTTTAGGACGTTCATCTTTCCGGCAGTATCTGTTCGTGATTTACCCATCTTGTAATCGCTCCTTTGGTTCGTGACAAAGAGTTGCTATTATAGCATACTATTTCGTGTAACTTGATGAAAAGGTGGAATCCACATGCAAAACATCTCCCCAACTTTCGACCCTTGGGAAGCCTATCTCGACCAAGTCGAACACGGTCGACTCGTCTTATCCAATGTCGAAGTCACTACAACGAAGCTGTGTAACATGCGCTGCGAACATTGTGCGGTCGGTTATATGCTAGACCAAACAGAAGAACCAGAAGTTCCGCTCGACCTGTTGATTCAACGACTGGATGAGATCGAACATTTGCGTGCCTTCTCCATCACAGGCGGTGAACCGATGCTGTCTATGAAATCGGTCCGCAACTATGTCGTTCCATTGTTACGTTATGCGAAAGAACGTGGGGCGCGCACGCAAATCAACTCGAACTTGACGCTACCGTTATCTCGCTATCATCTTATTACCCCTTACTTGGACGTTTTGCACATTTCGCATAACTGGGGTACCGATGCCGATTTCCTTGAAGGCGGATTCGCGATGATGGACCGGAAACCAAGTGAAGAGGCACGATTGAAAATGCTCCAGACGATGAAAGACAACGCACGTGCTCTCACATCTGAAGGAATCATTGTGTCCGCGGAGACGATGATCAACAAACGAACGATTCCGCACTTGAAAGAGATCCATGAAGAAATCGTATCGCTCGGTTGCCAAAGGCATGAGGTGCACCCAATGTACCCCGCAGACTTCGCTAGCGCCCTCGAATCAGCATCGCTCGCTGATACGCGACAAGCCATCCATGACTTACTCGATGCCCGTGACGAGAACGTATGGATGTTGTTCGGGACGTTACCATTCTATGCATGTTCTGACCTACCTGAAGACCGTGCTCTGTTGAAGCGACTTCATGAAACAAAAAACGTGACCGTTCGAAACGACCCAGATGGACGTTCTCGTCTCAATACGAATATCTTTGACGGACAGATCATCGTGACCGATTTCGGTGATGAACTCGGTTCACTCGGCACCGTCTATGACACACCATTCCAAGAGGCGTATGATAAGTGGACGAACAGCCAATTGAACGCTACACTCTCTTGTCACTGCCCTGCCGTGAAGTGTCTCGGGCCGAACGCACTCGTTAAACAAGCCTATTATCCGACGGTCGATTTCCAATCTCGTAAAGCTACATCGTTTTAAATATTTCGATTCGGGAAATGTTCTGTATATTAAATGAATCGAGGTGCGTGTAGATGACTGCGATTTATATCCTCATGATTACCGTGATGGCCATCATTATTTTTGGCGGAGTACTAAGCATCTTATTGACAGCCGCATTCGTTTCAGACAAAGTAGAGCATGATGAAATGTTTAGTCAAGGCAGTTGGGATGATGAATTGCTGCATTTGAATCACTCTCCACAACCGATTGACGACACGAAAAGCTGAGACTCTTCTCGGCTTTTTACTTTGACTTCATGAGGTGAACCTATGCTCCGTTTTCGTTTTATGATTTTACTATTGATTGTCTTTATTTCCGGTTTGATTCAAGGTGCGCTCATCCCACTCTTATCCACGTTGATTGAACGGGATGGGGCCCCGGCCTGGGTGAACGGACTGAACGCGACGATGCTTTACGTCGGTGTGATCGTCTCTGCGCCTCTCCTGGAGCGATTCGTCCGTAAATATGGATTCCGACCGACCATCGTCCTCGGTATCGTATTGACGGCTGTCGCGACCTTCGCTTTACCGATTTGGCCGTCCTTACTCGTTTGGGCGATGATGCGCTTCTTCATCGGATTCGGCGACTCGGCTCTACACTACGGGTCACAAGTATGGGTGACCTCAGCAAGTGAAAAGAGCAGTCTCGGTCGAGCGATGGCGTATTATGGAATGTCTTTCAGTCTCGGTTTTGCCATCGGTCCATTGATCGCACCACTCGTCGACCTATGGTTTTGGTTACCGTTCCTCATCATCGTCTTCTTCTGTCTCGCTTCGTTGATGCTCGTCTTTAAAGTCGAGAACGAGTTTCCGGAGGTCGAAAAAGTGAAGACCGACTCGAAAGGACGAATTCGCCTGATTCTTGTCGGTGCGGGATACACGCTTCTCCCTGCCTTTACATATGGGTTTCTCGAAGCGAGCTTAAATGCCAACTTTCCCATTTTTACGTCTCGGAATGGGATGAGTTTGACGGAAACGAGCACACTCATCACGACGTTCATCGTCATGTCGATTGTCGTTCAGCTTCCTCTTGGTCGCCTCGCAGACTTGTACGGTAAGAAGCGGATCTTACAAATCGTGCTGACGTTTGGTACCATCGTATTCACTTTGGCGAATCTTGTTGTCGATTCCTATGTCGGTCTACTCTTCCTATTCGCACTTGCCGGCGCCGGGCTAGGATCGACTTATTCACTCGGTTTGGCGCATATGACAGAGGTGCTTCCCCGTTCGTTACTGCCGACGGGAAACATGCTCTACAGTATTTCATTCAGCATCGGCTCGATCTCAGGTCCGATGATCGGTGCCTTCTGGTTGTCTTTACCGAAAGAGGTCTATTTCTTTATGTATGCCGTCATTCTCGGTATTCTAGCGCTACGACTCTTCACGTCGACCGCTAAACCAATCGACTTATAAACAGAGGCAGATGGTTCCCATGAACCACCTGCCTCTGTTTTATTCCACTACTCGTTCCATTTCATCATCGTTTAACTGCAAAGCTCGGATGAACACTTCGTCTAGCGCGAATGGTTCAGTGTCTAGCGAAGCGAGTACATCGGATTTTAGCGTCACTTCTACGACACGGTCATCGAACTGCCATCTCGTCTGAATATCATCACCTTGTCTTGTGGCGCGGGTCGCCACTGGACCGTGACGTTCTTTTAAACTTTGACTTACGCACTTCATCACGTACTTGACGTACTCATCTTTCGGCTGACGTGAGATGAGAATGTTTCGAACGATTCGATTTCTAGTCATTGTTTCTCCTCCTCCCTTTGAATGATTGCGCACGCAAGTCTTTATAAACGAAGACCGATTTTCGAACTTTAAAATTCAGAATTTTTAATATATTTTGTCATGGGATTTCAATTCCGTCAACTCTGTCTCTAATTCAAATGACATCCGTTTGTTTTTTTGTACGGCGACCTTGAAAATGCGTAGATAAATAAATGCCGACAATAACGAATCCGAGTCCGACCACCGCATTCCACGGAATCGTTTCACCGAGTAAAATCCCTGACAACATGACACCAAATAAGGGAACTAAAAAGATATAGAGTGAAATTCGACTGACCGGATTGTATTTCATTAACGTGTTCCACAATGTAAATCCGATCGCTGACAACATCGCCAAGTAAAACAGGAACGCAATCGTCTGTGCGGTGTACGGCATGGAAACACCATTCGGGTCTAATAGATAGCCGATCAGCAGTAACCCAACTGAACCGATCACCATCGCCCAAGCCGTCATCGGGGCAACATCATACGTCTTCGAGTAGTCCTTCGCTATCAAGTTCCCGAATGCTCCGGATACCATCGCCAAGATGAGTAAAATCTCTCCTAACCCAAAACCAACTTCAGATCCGGTCGCCGGCCAGTTCGCGATGACGATTCCAGAAAAACCAAACGTTAAAGCAAACCCCTTCAATCGATTCAATTTGTCGTCTTCATATCGGAAATGAGCGAGGGCCATTTGGAAAAACGATGTAGAACCAGCAATGATTGATCCCTGGACCCCGGTCGAAATGGACAGTCCGATATAGAAGAACAAGTATTGTAGAAACGTCAAAAACGAACCGAGATGCGCATACGCCTTTACCTTTTCACGGGTCAATCGGACAGACCGTTTCAAAACGGTCTGACTGATGATGAGCAATAGAATCCCTGCGAGTAAAAAACGCTCACCAGCGAACAATAGTTGTTGCCCATACTCATTCGATTGGATATCAAGTTTCTCATAACTCAACTTGATGAATGGGAACGCACTCCCCCATAACAACGTATTGAAAATCGCCAATAACGCCACCGTCCAAGGGCGTTCAAATATATTTTGCATGACACAAAAACTCCTTAATCTTTTTATTTGTGAGTCACTGATAAGCGTGATAAGATAAACTTAGATAATAATTATTATAAATAAAGGATTTAGATGAAACTTCTATAAATTCTTTATTTTAAGCCAATTGAAGATGATAATCATCATCAGTCATTATCATTTAATCGAGATTTATTCTCAATTAGAAAGAAGGGATTATCGATGAATGTCCAATCGGTCACGCACGAAAAAAGCCACGTTTTCAAACGGGCTAGCTGGTACGAACATATTGAATTGATCATGGCGCTCATTAGCGGTGTATTGATTGTACTCGCTTATATCGCCGAAACACAAGGCGGAGCGCCTTGGATTCATGTCACACTTTACTTATCCGCCTTTTTTATCGGAGGATACGCAAAAGCGAAAGAAGGGATTTCGGATACGATTGAGACGAAATCGCTAAATGTAGAGCTTCTCATGATTATCGCCGCCATTGGTGCCGCTTCGATTGGGTACTGGATGGAAGGGGCGATTCTCATCTTCATCTTTGCTTTATCCGGGGCACTCGAGACGTATACGATGAACAAAAATGAACGTGCCCTCGAATCGTTAATGGAATTACAGCCGGAACAGGCGACTCGTCTAACAGACACTGATGAACTCGAGGTTGTTCATATCGACGACCTTCGTGTCGGAGATCGGATTTATGTCCGTCCTGGTGAACGCATTCCGGTCGATGGAAAAATTGTAAAAGGGAATGCTTCCGTAGAAGAAGCCGCTATCACAGGCGAATCCGTCCCTGTTGATCGTCAAGTCGGTGATGACGTGTTCGGATCGAGCGTCAACTTGAACGGAGTATTGACGATCGAAGTGACAAAACTTGCGACGGAAACACTGTTCCAAAAGATCATTCAAATGGTCCAACAAGCACAAGAAGAGAAATCACCGTCTGCACAGTTCATCGATCGATATGAAGGACGTTATGTTCAAATCGTGCTCTTCTCTGTTGCGGCCATCATCATTCTCGGACCGTTCGTCACGTCGTGGTCTCTTGAAACGAGTATCTATCGCGGCATGATCCTTCTCGTTGTCGCCTCCCCTTGTGCACTCGTCGCCGCCATCACACCGGCCGCGCTGGCTGCCATCGCCTCTTCTGCAAAACACGGGATTCTCTTTAAAGGCGGTGCTCATATCGAGAACATGGGACGTCTAAAAGCGATCGCCTTCGACAAGACCGGCACCCTCACAATTGGGAAACCGATTGTGCAAGAAGCGCTCATCTCACCTTCATTAGAAGAAGAGGACGTCAACCGAATTGTCAGTTTGATTGAAGAGCATTCGATGCATCCACTTGCTGAAGCGCTCGTCTCATATACGGGAAAACATACCGGGGAAATGACACACTTCAAAGACATCACAGGCTCTGGAATTGAAGCAACGATTGACGGGACAACGTATCGGGTCGGAAAACAGAAGTTCGCTGACCGAAGCGGTGATTTCTTTAAACATGATGTCGAACGATTGAAAGAGGCTGGTCACACCCTCGTTTTCATCAGTGACGAGTCACGTACAATCGGTGCCTACGCCTTACGTGACACACTACGCCCTGAGGCAAAAGTAGCGATCCAGCGGTTGAACGACTTAGGGATTGCGACGATCATGATTACCGGGGACAACGAGGCGACCGCTCGCGCCATCGCGAACGAAGCCGGATTGACACGCTATATCGCTGAATGCTTGCCTGAAGAGAAGGTTTCGCAAATCAAGACGTTACGCGAGGAATATGGAACAATCGGGATGATTGGCGACGGAATCAACGATGCCCCCGCCCTTGCGACAGCCGACGTCGGGATTGCCATGGGCGAAGGTACGGATGCCGCACTAGAAACGGCAGATGTCGTCTTAATGAAAAACGACCTCGTCCGATTGAGCGACGCCATTCGTCAATCACGTAAGTTGAATCGCATCGTCTTACAGAACGTCGTTTTTGCACTCGGTGTGATCCTCGTTCTGATTGCAACGAACATCTTTGAGTTACTCATCATGCCGTTCGCGGTCGTCGGACATGAAGGTTCCACTATTTTGGTTATTTTAAACGGTCTTCGACTCCTCACGTCATCATGGGAGTGATCCATTCGACAAAATGGAATCGCTGATTGAAACAATATGTCGATTTCGTTATAATTAAAACAATGTGTCTACAGACTGAAACTGATCGAAAGATTGACTAAAGGTGGTACAAGATATGAATACGATTGCAGTCATCGGCAAGGTGTTTGTCGATATTAAAGGGACTTCCTTCGCACCGCTCCACAAAGATGCGAAGAATGTCGGCGACATCACTTTCTCCAATGGCGGAACAGGTCGAAACGTTGCTCAAAACTTAGGTGTGCTCGGCAACGATGTCCGCTTCGTCTCGACCGTCACGAACGACCAAATCGGTGTCGGCGTCCTCGAAGAATTACGTTGCTTGAATGTAAACGTCGAAGGGGTCGACATGCTTGACGATAATGGTATGGGCATGTGGCTCGCCGTAATGGACAACAACGGCGATCTTCAAACATCTATTTCGAAACAACCGGACGAAGCCCGTATGGAAGAAGCAATTTTACGTCAAATCGATACGGTCTTTGAAGAGAGCGACGCGGTCGCCATCGATTTAGACTTATCGGTCAACGTCTTGAACGAGACGATCGAACTATGCCGTGAAATGGATTTACCGCTTTATGGTGTCTGTGGCCACCTATCCGTCATCGAACGAAACCGTCATTTGCTTCAAGGATTCACAGGATTCATCTGCAGTCGTGAGGAAGCGGAAATTTTATCCGACATGTCGATCGT
The DNA here is from genome assembly GCF_025842465.1 of Exiguobacterium sp. N5. Taxonomy (GTDB): domain Bacteria; phylum Bacillota; class Bacilli; order Exiguobacteriales; family Exiguobacteriaceae; genus Exiguobacterium; species Exiguobacterium profundum. Next base: position 166,123 of record NZ_JAPAEP010000003.1, on the reverse strand, counting down.
CACAGTGGACGATGCCCTTCGCGTCGCGGAAGTACTCGCCATGAAAGGCGCCCCCCTCACCATCGTCACGATGAGTGAGCTTGGTGCCGTGTATGTCGACCTTCGTACGAACGAACAAGGTCACGTCCCGACGACGAAAGTGAAAGTCGCAGACTCCACGGGAGCTGGTGACTCCTTCTTCTCCGCTGTCATTTCTGAACTTATGAAACAACACTCGATTGAAGAAGCGCTACGATTAGGTATGCGTGTCGCAGGAAAAGTCATCGCGTCGCATGAGAACGGATTGACGCAAGAGATGTACGCATCATTAGAACAACCTACGCAAGAATAAATAGAACGCATCGGCGAATCGTCGATGCGTTTTGTGCAAAATCACAGGAACGAAAGGAACGATCTCATTGGTTCGAACGAAATTAAGAAGCGCGATCATTTTAATGAATGATCGAGATGAAGTGGCTTTGATCCGTCGCGAAAAAGAAAACGTCCTCTATTACGTTTTCCCAGGTGGCGGAGTCGAATATGGGCACACAACAGAAGAGACGGCCGTACGTGAAGCATTTGAAGAACTCGGTGTTCACGTGGAACTAGAAGGTGTCGCCGCCTACGTCGCATTCAATAACGAGTTAAATCCTTATTATTGGGCGAAGATGACAGGTGGCGAATTCGGGACCGGAACAGGTGAAGAGTTTCAAGAAGAACAGACTAACGGATCATATACACCGATGTGGATCAAACGGTCTGCACTCCCTCATCTCCCCGTTCGTCCACCTTCACTTGCTGAAAAACTCGCCTTACATGAGGAACGTTTTTACGATTTGACCTTATCGGAGGAGTAATCAGGTGTACACCCTGCCGAAATCGGGAAACGTTTTTTAACGATCGAGTCAGGAGGGTTTTATAATGGCAATGACAGAAGTGAAGGAAAAAAAGAATTGGCTTTCATTTGGGAAAGAGTTATTTCGAAGATTTCAAGAGCATGATGTACAAGACTACGGGGCTACCCTCGCATTCTTTTGGTTTTTATCCATTTTTCCTGGAATCATCTTTATTTTGGCGCTCTTATCCTTTTTTGATGTCTCACAAGATTCGTTTCAAAATCAATTGAACGATTTGGCACCCGGGTCCGCCGCTTCCGGGTTTTTAACGGGAATTTTCGAGGCTATTGGCGAACCACAAGGCGGTCTCTTGTCGCTCGGTGCGATTTTGGCCATTTGGTCCGCCTCAAAAGGAGTAGACCGTCTAATCACGACGTCACTTCATGCTTATGGCGAAGACAATGAACGTAACTTTTTCGTCAAAAAAGGGTTGGCACTCGGATTGACGATTCTGCTTGGAATCGGAATGCTACTGCTGATTCTCTCGAACGTGTTCGGGTCTCAAATCATTTCATTCGTCACTGAGTATTTACCCGTCAACATTACCGGAGCCGAAGAAATGATGATCAACGTGTTCCGATATGTCCTTACGACGGTTGTCCTCATTTTGACGCTTTCGATTTTTTATAAAGTATCTCCACAACAGCACGTCTTTTGGAAAAGCACTATCCCCGGTGCCATCTTCGGTGTCATCGGTTGGCAAGTCGTCTCATTCGGTTTCAGCCTATACGTTTCAAACTTTGGGAGTTACGACTCGACTTACGGTTCACTCGGAGGAATCATCGTCACGTTGCTCTGGTTACAATTAACCGGAATGATTATTTTAATCGGATCTGAAATCAACGCGACATGGATGCGCTTCTTCAAGACACCGAGTGAACAGGAATACGAACGCGACTTCAAAAAGAACAAAAAGAAAGCGAAACAAAAGCAAGAAGAAGATAACTATGATGACATCCCGACGAACACGTACGGATAATTCAAAAGGAGCACGTTCAAGCTGAACGCGCTCCTTTCTTATGCTTCAATCGGATCAAGACGTCCCGTCGCCGGGTCAATCACGAATCCGTGTACATTCGTTCCTGGTGGTAACAGTGGATGGTTATTGATCAGGTTAACAGAATGAACGACGTTCTCTTCAACTGAATCAAATCCATGTAGCCACTGCTCCAAATCCATTCCTGAAGACTTTAGCGTCTTCAACGTTTGCGGGTCGATTCCACGACGCTCCATCTCTTCGATGACGACAGTCGGTTCAATCGCCGCCATCCCACAATCGTAATGTCCAACAACGACAACTTCTTCTGCTCCTAGCGCATAGAGTGCGACCAAAATGGAGCGCATGGCCGAACCGAATGGGTGTGACAAGACTGCACCCGCATTTTTAATGATTTTAGCGTCTCCGTTCTTAAGTCCTAGCGCTTGAGGTAATAGTTCCGTCAAACGTGTATCCATACACGTCAAAATGACGATTTTCTTATCTGGAAATTTATCAGATACGAACGGTTCGTACTGTTTTTCCTCTACGAAACGTTTATTGAATTCAAGCATTTCTTTTACGACTGACACGTTAACGCCTCCTCTTTTTTACAACACAAATCTTGAAACGATGAGTCCGATGACCATCCATGCTCCGAACAGCGTGTTCACTTTCGCTGTCATCGCCATTGCAGGCATCAATGCGGCTGGCTCTGCCTTTTGCCAAAATCGTTGAATCGCCCGGACCATGACCGGCACCGTAAAGAGCGACAGCAAGACCCACGGAGTGACGCCATATAATACAACCGCTAAGATGATGCCGATTAATGCCGCGATAAAGAATGCGGCCAATACATATACCGCACGTCGATGACCGACTAGACATGCGATCGTTTTTCGACCATTCTCTTTATCGTTATCTAAATCGCGGATGTTATTCGCAAGTAAGATTGCTCCGATCAACAAGGCCATCGGGAACGACACGAGTAGCAACTCCCTCGTCACCGTATTGATTTGGATAAAGCCGGCAATCCCGATGATGACATATCCCATGAATAGCCCAGCGACAATTTCACCAAACGGCGTATAGGCAATCGGTAGCGGCCCTCCAGTATATAAGTAGCCGACAAACATAGACAAGGCGCCGATCCAAAGCAAATGCCAGCTTGTGGATGCCGCAATGTAGAGCCCGAGTAGTGCCGCAATCGTATACATGCCGAGCGCAATCGCTAATACGTGCTGTGGTGTAAATCCATCACGTACGATGGAGCCTCCGATTCCGATGGACCCCTCATGATCAAGACCACGCTTGTAGTCATAATACTCGTTAAATAAGTTCGTCGCGATTTGAATAAGGACAGATGCCACTAACATGGCAAGGAAAAGTCCCCACTTGAGTTCGGTTTGATCGAGGACGATGAACGTCCCGAGCAAGACCGGAATAAAGCTTGCGGTCAGGGTATGCGGGCGAATCATTCGCCAATATGCCCCTTTCGATTTCTGTTTCATTTCGTTCCCTCCCTTCGTTAGTTTACGTCTCGATGAAAAAATCTGTCAACGCCAGCCCATTATCCTCGATTCTTGATCATTTCCCGAGCATTTCATAGGCAGGTGGATTGCGAACTCATGATACACTAAAAAGTGAGAATTCTATCGGATTGAGGAGGCTCTTCTTTTATGCCAGATACTCAAACACATATAAAACAGCGAATTGAGCAGGCCCATAAACGGGCGCGAGCTTGGCAACGGCCTGTCCTCGCATCATACACATGGGAAATCTCGGCGTTCGATGCTTTTCAAATCATCCAGAACACCGATACGTCCCATTATTATTTCATGACACCAGACCGAACACTCGAAATGCTCGGTTGCGGAGACGCACTCGTCTTGAGCGCTTCTGGACCCGAACGATTTCAGCGACTTCAATACGATTGGAGTCTTCACCGACGAGATGTCGATGCGACAATCCACGCGTTCGCCGGTTTTTCATTCGACACGTTTATGCGACCACAAAAAAGTATGTGGGATGCCTTTGGGGAGGCATCACTCGTCGTCCCAAAATTTTTATACCGTCGCTATAAAGACCGACACACGTTGACAGTGGCCACTCTCGTCTCTTCGAAGCAGTCGGTCGAACAGTATTTGATTCAATTGGCAGATCAGTTGGCCCAGTTCAGTTCACTTCGTCCGACGGAAGAAGCGACGCCGTCTTATACAAAAGTGAAAGATGGGGTCGATCACTTCAAGTCCAGTTTCCAACAGGCTAAACAGTTGATTGAAGAAGAACGAGTTGAAAAAATCGTGATTGCCCGCGAAGAAATTTATCAGCGTTCCGATGATGCGTTCCCCTTCTCAAAAAGTTTGAAGCATTTAGCAGATCATCAAGAATCTAGTTACATCTATTTGTATCAACCAAAGCGTGACACTGGTTTCTTTGGGGCGACTCCTGAACGATTGATTCAAAAAGAAGGCATGCAACTGAACACGGCTGCCATCGCCGGGACAATCAAGCGTCCGAAAACCGAGATCGAGGCAGAAATTGCGAAAGAGAAGCTCCTAAACGATTCAAAAAATCGTGAGGAGCATCAAATTGTCGTGAAAGACATCAAGCAGGCGTTGACACCCTATACTGCACCGATTCAAACACGAGATACTCCGCAAATTTTGGCAAATCGCTCGGTGTTCCATCTACACACCCCAATTCAAGCGACACTCGAAACAAATGCTTCCTTGCTGTCACTTGCGGAATCGCTACATCCAACGCCAGCACTCGGCGGCTCTCCGAAGCGGACATCGGTCCGATTGCTTCGTGAAATCGAGCGATTCGACCGCGGGTGGTACGGTTCTCCGTTTGGTTGGGTAGACAATGAAGGCGACGGCGAGTTTGTCGTGGCAATCCGCTCTGCACTCGTTCAACACCAATTCGTCGCACTGTATGCTGGATGTGGGATTGTGAAAGACTCTGCACTCGAGCAAGAGCTCGAAGAAACAGAAATAAAAATGAGTCCAATCAAACAAGCTTTGCAGTTTGATTTACACAATCAAGGAGGCACCCTAGATGAATAAGGTTTTGACCGATTGGGTCGCATCCATGGTAAATCGGCTTGTTGCGTCCGGTGTAAAAGACGTAGTCATCAGCCCAGGATCCCGCTCGACTCCGCTCGCTGTAGCGGCATATCTTCATCCTCAGATTCGTCATCACATCATCGTCGATGAACGATCTGCCGGATTTTTTGCTCTTGGACTGACCCGTGCGTCAGAAACAATTCGCCCGGTCGCATTGATTTGCACAAGTGGAACGGCGGCAACAAACTACTATTCGGCTGTGACAGAAGCGTTCATATCGCAGTTGCCACTCGTCGTACTGACAACCGACCGTCCTCATGAACTGCGCAATGTCGGGGCTCCACAAGCAATCAATCAAGTCCGCCTCTACGGTGAACAAGTGAAGACGAGCATTGATTTGCCTGTTCCAGAGGAGACAACGTTATCGTTTATGAAACAAACGATTACCCGCTTCACGAATCTGTCATTGCAAGCACCGATGGGACCTGTTCATTTGAATGTACCGTTTCGAGAGCCTCTGCTTCCTGACCTCGAGTCCTTGAAACAGATGTTAAAAGCTGACCCTGTCTTGCCAGAACGACAGCGTATTCGGCCGACACAAGCAGACAAAAACATTTTCTCGGAATGCACGAGTCAAAAACGACTCGCCTTCGTCGTCGGACCTTACACCCCGACATCTTGGCAGAAATCCATTGTTGAATTCGCTTCCGAACGACAGATCCCGATTTTTGCCGATCCTCTTAGTGGCATGCGACGTTTCGACGGCGTCTTGACCAACTATGACACGTGGCTCGCGAGTGAGCATCGAACTGATTGGCTGCCTGAGGTGTTCGTCCGTTTCGGGGCTGCACCTGTTTCGAAACGCTTCAATCAATGGATGGCCATGGCGGACCAACTCGTCATCGATGAACCGGGATCTTATCGCGACCCAAGTAGCCGAGCCACCATCTGTTACGGCGACGCACTCGATTTTCTACCGCTCATCGCATCCGTAAACGAACCTCGGTACCTTGAACGTTTACGCTTTTTTGAAGAGGTTGCCGAGTCTGCAAAATCGTCACTTCAAGGTGAAGCGGAATTGACGAAACGATTGCTCGATACATCGATTGAGCGTCTATTCGTCAGTAATAGTATGCCGATTCGAGATATAGATACATCACTGTCTGCCGGCACGAATATACACGTTCTCGCCAATCGAGGCGCAAACGGAATTGATGGTGTGTTATCCACTGCACTCGGAAGCAGTTATGATACGGCTCACTGCGCTCTATTGATCGGTGATTTAGCGTTCTATCATGATAGCAACGCCTTGCAACTGTTAAAGCATCATCCCGGAAAATTTTCCGTCGTGATTGCTAACAATAACGGTGGAGGGATATTTTCCTTCCTCCCACAGGCTTCTGTCGACACACAGTTGTTCGAAGATCTGTTCGGCACACCGCTTGATTTAAATATCCGTGGATTTGCTGACACATATGGCTTATCGTATCGTCTAATTGAACGACCGGATGAAATTCAAGAAGCGATTGAAGATGGCGTTCATTTAATCGAATTCCCATCGAATCGTGAGGAGAATGTGACGATCCATCGAGGTTGGACACAATCTGTCTGCGCTCGCCTCATCACAGAGAACGAATCATGAACATCGATTTACGTGGCGTACGTTATGAAGTGATTCATCGCGGTGAGGGAAAACCGGTATTATTTTTACACGGATTCACCGGAAACGCCCATTGGGTCGATTCGCTCCCTACATTACCGATTCGTCTTGTGTCACCGTCGCTCCTCCAACATGGCGCAACGGAGCACCCTTCAGTCAATCGTTCGACAATGAGTCAGCAAGTTAAAGATTTGTCCCGCTTACTGGATACGGACGACCGACCTTGGACAGTCGTCGGCTATTCACTCGGTGGGAGAATCGCATTGACACTCGCCGCATGCGACGAGCGTGTCGAACATGTCATCGGGATCAGCACGACCCCCGGTCTGCTCACTTCTAAGGAACGAGCCGCACGCCGCCGCCAAGATGCAGAATTGGCTCACTTGATTGAAACCAAGGGTATCGCTGCATTCGTGAATCGTTGGGAGAACCTTCCGCTTTGGCGACAGACGGAAGACATGAAACGTTCACTCCGAAAAGATCGGCTCGCCCAACACCCGAATGCCCTCGCAAACAGTTTGCGGTCAATCGGTACGGGACATATGCCGTCCTTATGGGGCACATTGCAGCGTCTCCCCCGTACCGACTTGATTGTCGGGTCAGACGATCTCAAGTTCAAAGCCATCGCAAGACACATGCAGGAAAAGCGACCAGATATTAAAATCTATGAAATTTCAAACGCAGGGCATGCTCCTCATATTGAGAATGCATCAGAGTTTGGTACAATAATAAAGAAATTGATTTTAGGGGGTATTTAAAATGGAATCAGTAGCGAACTGGACATCGGTCCGGACGTATGAAGACATTAAATATGAAACGTGGAACGGGATTGCCAAAATCACCATCAACCGTCCCGAAGTGCGCAATGCATTCCGTCCGTTGACGGTCAATGAATTGATTGATGCATTCGCTCGCGCGCGCGACGATAAAGAAGTCGGCGTCATCATCTTGACAGGTGAAGGCGAAAAGGCATTCTGTTCAGGTGGGGACCAAAAAGTTCGTGGACATGGCGGCTATGTCGGGGAAGATGAAATCCCACGCTTGAACGTCCTCGACCTTCAGCGCTTGATTCGTGTCATTCCAAAACCGGTCATCGCCATGGTCGCAGGTTTCGCAATCGGCGGAGGACACGTTCTTCATGTCGTCTGTGACTTGACGATTGCAGCGGACAATGCTCGCTTCGGACAAACAGGTCCTAAAGTCGGTTCGTTCGATGCAGGATACGGTTCTGGATACTTGGCACGGATCATCGGCCATAAGAAAGCTCGTGAAATCTGGTACCTTTGCCGTCAATACGATGCACAAGAAGCACTCGACATGGGACTCGTCAACACGGTGGTCCCACTCGATCAACTCGAAGCAGAAACGATCAAGTGGTGCCAAGAAATCTTACAACACTCACCTACAGCGCTTCGCTTCTTGAAAGCAGCAATGAACGCAGATACAGATGGTCTTGCCGGACTTCAGCAACTCGCTGGAGACGCAACGCTTCTCTACTACACGACAGATGAAGCAAAAGAAGGACGCGATGCGTTCAAAGAAAAACGTGACCCTGACTTCGGTCAATTCCCACGTTTCCCTTAATTGTTGAGAGAGTAGCGATTTCGCTACTCTTTTTTTGGAGGTGACAGCTATGTATGAATGGATTCGGAAACACCCAGCGTCACATCTCGCCCTTGTGACAGCTGACGATCGATTGACATGGGCAATGCTACGCACGGAAAGCCTTCAACTTGCCCAGTTCATCCATGAACAGACACCCACCGCCAAACGAATTGGCATATTCGCTAAAAACAGCAAAGACTATGTCATTGCCGTTCATGCAGTACATCTGCTCGGAAAAGTGCTTGTTCCGTTGAATACACGGCTGACAGAAGAGGAAGTGCGTACTCAGCTACAAACAGCAAAAGTGGACCTCCTTCTCGTTGACGTAGAAATCGATTTGTCTATCACCCAACTCCTGATCACACGCCGGACCACTTCATGTTTCACCGTGACCCATGAGTGGAATGAAGATGAAACCATGTCTCTCATGTTTACGTCCGGAACGACGGGTCGAGCCAAAGCGGTGCAACAGACGTACGGGAATCACCTCGCTAGTGCCCGAGCCGCTGAAGCGCATTTAGACTATCGTCCATCAGACCGGATGCTCGCGGTGACCCCGCTCTTTCACATGAGTGGACTGTCTCAAGTGTATCGGAGTGCCATCATCGGTTCGACGCTCTATGTCGAGCCACGATTCGATGTCGATCGAACACTTCACGTCATCGAGACAGAAGGCATCACCCAGCTATCACTCGTCTCAATTATGCTGCAACGATTGCTCGATGCTGGCCTGAAAAAGCACCGACTTCGCACGTTGCTCGTCGGAGGCGGACCCGTCCCGCGCTCATTACTAGAAGAAGCAGAACGACGCAAGTTACCGATTGCTCAGACATACGGGATGACCGAGACGTGTTCTCAAGTCGCCACGCTGCTCCCGAACGAAGCGCTCTCGCATATCGGTTCGAGTGGTCAGGCAATCGCCCCAACAAGTATTCGAATTAATTCAGACGGAGAAATCGAAGTAAAGGGACCAACTGTGACGAAGGGATACTTCGAACAACCTGAATCAGATGCTTGGACACCCGATGGTTATTGGCGAACGGGTGACCTCGGCACGATGAGGGATGGCTATTTATATGTACACGATCGCCGAACCGACCTTATTCTTTCAGGTGGTGAAAATGTTTATCCGGCTGAAATCGAAGCCGCCATGTTACGCTGTGCCGGTGTTCAAGACGTCGGCGTCACGAAACAGTCGCATCCGACTTGGGGAGAAGTCCCGATCGCCTTCGTCGTCGGCTCCTATGATCCAGCCGAGATGAAGCATGTTCTCGACTCACAGTTGGCTAAATATAAGCACCCGATCGCCATCCACTACGCACCGAATTTACCACGAAACGCGAACGGAAAATTAATGCGCCATCGCTTAAAGGAGCTACTGTCATGATCAAACGTGCTGAGCTTTCCATCGTCCCTTTGACGTTTAAACACCCGATTGTGACGGCACACGCCGTCTTATCTGTCCGAAGAACGCTTATCCTCCGTCTAGAGACCGTAGACGGTGTCATCGGATACGGAGAAGGTGCCGCTTTCGAAACACCTTGGTATACGGAAGAAACGACCCAATCCATGATCGATACGTCTAAACTAATTCTCAATTTACTGAAAGGGATGACGGTCACAACGGACGTGTTTCCGAACTTAGTCTCATCTATCATCGGTCAGCACATGGCAAAGGCAATGTGGGAAAGTGCACTCTGGGAGATTGAAGCAACGCGCGCGAACAAATCACTCAAGTCATTCATGAGCGCCGGAGATTCCGTTTCCTGCGGACGAACAATCGGGATTGGGTTACTGAATCAAACGATGAAATCCATCGAGACGGCATTAGCTGACGGATTCGAACGCATCAAATTAAAGGCATCTCCTAATGAACTGGTTCCTGCCCTACGTGAGATTCGCGCGGTCTTCCCTGATGCGCCTCTCATGATTGATTTAAACGGAAGTGCGTCCGATCAACCGATGGAATGGTTCGAACAACTCGATGCCCATCGGTTATTGATGATCGAACAACCGTACCCAAGCCGACAATTCACAAAATCAGCGGCTCTCCAAGCAAAACTCACGACCCCCATTTGTCTCGACGAATCCATCACGTCTTATGACGACGTGGATACGATGGCACAGCTTGGTGCCGGAAAAATCGTCAACATTAAACCCGCACGTGTCGGTGGGCTTAGCGAGGCGCTCCACATTCGAAAACACGGAACGCCATACTGGGTCGGTGGCATGTATGAATCCGGTATCGGAAGATATCATACACTCTTGTTTGCTTCGTTAAGCGGCGCGAGCTTCCCCGCGGACATGTCAGGCACGAGCGCTTATTTCGAGCAAGATTTACTCGATACCCCGCTTGAAGTGGAGAATGGAAAGTTGACTCTTCCGGATTCCGTACAACCAGATTGGAATGTGATTGAACGGTTACGCGAAGAAGTGATTACATTGCAAACATGAAAAAAGGTGCGGTTCACGAGAACCACACCTTTTTTACGTTAACGGAACGATCCCGTTAACACTTCATATCCATCTTCTGTGACAACGACCGTATGCTCGAACTGCGAAACAAGACTCTTGTTCGGAGTGAAGAGCGTCCAACCATCCTCTTCCGATTGATAGACGATTTCATCCTTTGTCGAGATGAACGTCTCAACAGCAATCACTTGCCCGGCTTTTAATAACTGATTTTCTTCGCGACTATAATAGTTCGAGATTGTCTCTGGCTCCCCGTGCAATGTCCGACCGAGACCGTGTCCGGCCAAGTTCCGGATGACCGTGAATCCATTCTTTCTCGCGTCAGCGTAAATTGCTTTCCCGATCTGATTGACTTTCACACCCGCCTTGACCTTGCTGAGTCCAGCTTCTAATGAAGTCAAGGATACTTCGACCAAACGTTCGTGCTGGGGTGACTTCGCCGCCCCCGCAATCACTGTACGTCCCGTATCGGCATAATATCCATCCTTCACAGCGGAGACGTCGACATTGACGATATCGCCCTCTTGAATGACTTCATCTCCCGGAATACCATGGGCAGCAACGTCATTGAGCGAGATACATGTGTAACCTGGAAATTCGTACATCGTAATCGGTGCAGAAGCTGCACCTTCTTCTTCTAAAATACGTTGCCCGATCGCATCTAATTCTTTTGTCGTCATACCGGGCTTGACGGCTTTCGCCATCTCATCTCGCGCAAGTGCGACGATTCGCCCGATTTCGCGCAATGCATCGTAATCATAATCTAGCATCGTCCATCTTCCTTTCAATCCAATAATCGGTTTTGATATAAATACTCTTCGGATATGTCGGCAAATAAGAACATGCCGTCCGGTAACGGATAGCTAAAGGTTCGCGTCACTTCATTTGAACTGAAATCACGATAGTCTCCCGATAAATAGCCACGCCCTCGAACATCCATCGCCGCCATCGTCTGAATGAAATACGGTCGGAAACTCCAGTTATAGCCTCGATACGTATTATCGACACGCCATTCTCCATTCACGCAGTAGACGTTCGCACTCGTCTGGAAACCTGTCTTATCCGTTATATAATAACGAACAAACACCTCTTCCAGTTTTGGGGCGATGAATTGAATCCACTCGTCTTTCTTGTCTCTCGACCACTTTCCAGATTGAACAAGTTCTCCAATCCGGCGATGTAATTCAAATTCAAGCTCGTATAAGCGATTCAATCGTTTCTGGTCATGTAAAAAGAAGGAAGGCACTTCTTGTGCCAACACACCCATACCTTTGATTTCTCGTTGGGGAATCTCATCTTCCAAGCCTAGTAGGCCACCCATGTAATACCGACCACCGTGCTGCCACGCGTAACGAAGCTGTCCGATGTGGTTGATGGATTTGTAAAGAAGCGGTGCACCAAGCTTCGAAGCAATATACTCCATCGTCTGAAGCATGTTCGGATAGGTGACCGATAACGTCTTTTTCTCGACCATCGTGCCAAGGTCGACGAGCAATAATTCTGGCGCAAGCGTCATGATGTCTTCGATACTCGTGGATTCGGCAAAGTCTAATGCAATTTTCAATCCATAGGACCGATAGTATTGAATGACACGTGACAGTCGCGGGACGTCGACTAAGTCCGTCCCTTGTAAGGTCACATAAATACGGTGTAACGGAAAATTCAATTCGCGTAGTGGGGCTAAAAAGGCTTCTCCCCCTTCTTCGAGAATCCATTCCGACCGGCATCTGAACGTGACGAATGGTTTGACGTCACGAAGTTGCGCTGCCGCGAGTTGCTCCATTCGTTGGGCGATGTCTAATTGATACTCGAGGGGAACATCATCATCATAAAAAAACGGTGTCAATGATTCGCCTCGGAATCGTCCATGTACCATATATCCTTCCACTTGAAACGTCGCCGCTCCAAGGATTGGTTCATACGTCACCATCACTTCTTCAGGATGGACCATCACTTCTACCGCATCCACAATTCATCACCTCTTCGTTAAATGCGAAAACGAGCTACAATCAGCTCGTTCGCGTGTGTACATACATATAGGCACCGAAACAAGCAATAAAATAGGCGATACTCACCACGCCATATGCAATGCCCATCTTTCCGCCTACTCCAATGGCTAACACTAAAAAAATCATCGCTCCAAATAACAATGTCGCCACGGGGATATAACGAAAGTTAGGACGGTCTGTCTTTGACACGATTGGTTTGAGTGCGATTACACAACCAAGCAGCACAAGGAGACCGAAACTTAATTCCACCATCCGTTGACACCTCATCCTTCTATCTCTACTCAACTAGTGTAGCACGACACAATAAAAAATGCCGCAAATCCACTTAGGGAAATGCGGCATTTCACGATGATTAGTCACGCGGACGGCGTGGACCACGGTCATCCGAGCGACGACGATCGTCACCACGGAATGATCCTTTACGGTCTCCACTGCGTCCATCACGACGTTCGCCACCGCGTCCACCACGACGATCGCCACCACGGCCACCGCCACCGCCACGACGGTCGTTACGACCACGGTATCCACCGCGATCGCCACCACGGCCACCTTGGCGTTTCACACGAACTGGTTCAGCGTACGAGATTTCAACAGGTGTTGAATCTGGCTCTTTCGTCAATCCACGAAGGGCAGCAGCGAGAATTTCAACTGCTTCGTACTCTTCAAGAAGCTCTGTCGCAAGTTGCGTGTAAGCTTTGAAGTCGCCCGCTTGAACGCGTTCGATCAACTCTTCAGCTGCTTGCTTTTGATTTCCTTCAAGTACTTCCGCGATTGTCGGTACGTGACGACGGTTCATCTTCTTGTTTGTCACACGCTCGATTGCCTTCACTTGTCCAAATTCACGTGGCGTGATGAACGTGAGGGCTGTACCAGTCTTACCAGCGCGACCTGTACGACCGATGCGGTGTACGTAGCTTTCTGGGTCTTGTGGTACATCGAAGTTGTAAACGTGTGTGACACCTGAAATATCAAGTCCACGTGCCGCAACGTCAGTCGCTACCAAGATATCGATTGTTCCGTTTTTGAAACGACGAATGACTTGGTCACGTTTTGATTGCGTCAAGTCTCCGTGAAGACCGTCTGCAGTGTATCCGCGTTTGATGAGGGCTTCTGTCACTTCATCTACACGTTTCTTCGTACGAGCGAAGATGATGCTGAGTTCTGGTGAATCGATGTCGATCAAACGGCAAAGTGTATCGAATTTTTGACCTTCACGCAATTCAAGGAATTGTTGGTTGATGTTCTCAACTGTCATTTCTTTCGCTTTTACTTTGATGATTGTCGGCGACTTCATGAAGCGCTCAGCAATCTTTTTGATTTGTGGTGGCATTGTCGCTGAGAAGAGAAGCGTTTGGCGCTCTTCAGGAAGACCAGCCAAAATCGTTTCGATATCTTCAACGAAGCCCATATTGAGCATTTCATCTGCTTCATCCAAGATGACTGTTTGAATGTCATCGAGTTTGATTGTCTTACGTTTCATGTGGTCCATGAGACGTCCTGGTGTCGCTACGACAATTTGCGGGTTCTTTTTCAAACCACGGATCTGACGGTCGATTTGTTGACCACCGTATACTGGAAGTGCGTATACGCGCTTCGTTTCACCGATTTTGTTTAATTCTTCTGCAACTTGAATCGCAAGTTCACGTGTCGGTGCAAGAACGAGTGCTTGGACTTGACGCGCCTTTGAATCGATTCGCTCAATTGTCGGAATACCGAAAGCTGCTGTTTTCCCTGTACCTGTTTGTGCTTGTCCTAATACGTCCACTCCCGTGAGTGCGACAGGAATTGTCTCAGCTTGGATCGGTGTAGCTTCCTCGAAGCCCATTTTGTGTACACCTTTTACTAATGCTTCACTTAATTGTAAGTCTTGAAATTTTGTCAAATTATATTCTCCTTTGTTCATACAAAAAACGTCTGAGTTCAGTTTGACAGATCTACAGACGTTTTCTCAATGTTTCCTCATAGTCAACTTTATTAACTATAACGTATTTCTTCCTAAAATGAAAGAAATACATTTTCAAACTTTTTCATGTCACCCGAACATGAGTTATCTTATTTCAATTTGTAGCCGTTGTCGAGCTTTTCAACTTGCTTCTCTTTCAACAGTTTTCCAAGCGCTCGTTTAAATGCCGCTTTACTCATCCCGAATTCACGGTCGATGATGTCAGGTGATGTCTTATCACCGTATGGCATTTGGCCACCACGTTCTTCAATATACGAGAGGATGCTCGCCGCATCACCATCAATCGCCTCATAGGCACGTGGCTTCATCGAAACGAGGACCGTACCGTCTTGTTTGACCTGCGTCACACGGACGGTCAACTGTTCTCCGAGACGTGGCCAACGCGTCATCTCAGCCTCATGCAAGAAACCGAGTGATTCCCCTTCGACCCATACGTTGACGCCCACTTCGCGTTTATTGACGACAATGGCCTGCACGTCCTGGTTGTTCCATTCTTCTTTCGACGGTCGTGCCAACAAGTTCAAGAACGCATATGGTGCAGGGTCCCCAAGCAAGCGTCCTTTTTGGTCATACTTCAATCGAATACACAATTGATCGCCCGTTTGTGGCCAATATGATCGGTTCTCCGGTAAGTCATCCATCGAAACGAGAACGTCCTTTTGAATTCCGATATTCACAAAGACCCCTGTGTTATACCGAACGCCAGTCACTTCAAACCATTCATACTCATCAAATGAAACGGTCGGAATCGTCATCGTTGATGCGAGACGTCCTTCTGAATCATGATATAAGAAGACACGAACCGTTTGACCGATTGTCACTTCTTCTGTTTGTTCTTTACGGTGAAGGAGCACCTCTTCGCGGCCGTTACTAATGAATACTCCAAAATCAGCAGAACGTTCCGCGACTAAATCTACTACTTCTCCTGCGCGCAATGCCATTACACCCACATCCTTTTCTAAGCTATTACTGTCAGTATACCTATCTACACACGTTCCTAATCATATCATGTTCTCTTTCAACATTTTGAATAAATGTGTCGAAAATGTGAATGTGTTTTGAGACTGTTGAAATCATGATTGTTTACAGAACTTACATGATTTATTAAAATTTTGTGACAATTTTGTGAACGTGTTTTTTTCTGCTAGTATCCTTTTTTTGAAAACGTTATTATATAGGAAGTGTCCAGTATAGATAAGGTTTCATTTAGGATTGATCGGGGGATAATAAATGTTTGATATACAGTCTCGTTCTTTTGCAAAGCGTTTTACAAAAGGATTGCTTGTCGCCTTTTTCGCATTACTCGCATCTCTCAGTTTTATTTTCTCAAACGGTGTCGACACGAATGTATCGTCATCCTCGACTTACATGACTCAAGAGTAAACGCCATTCAGCCCACTGAAGGCGTTTTTTTCTTTGCAATACATAACAGGATTTCCCTTCAAAAAGTCGAATACGATTAAAAGACCATGCCTTTTTCTTTCATACCTTTAAGAAAAGGAGACTCCGCTATGATTTTTTATTTTCTCACGTCCATTTTATCAATCGTAGGACTTGCTTTTTTGTTCCAGACCGAATTGTACAAAGATCCAATCGGAACATTTTTATTTGCCGTCCTAATTGCGATGGGACTCTCTTCCTTCAAACAACTCTTCATGCAGGCAAATGAGTATTTTGTAGAAAGACGGAACCAGAAACGGATCAAACGAGTCGTCGACAGAATGCACTCCACGACTCGAAAACGCTCTACATAACGCTCGTCTTCCCTCGCCACATTTGGTATCCTATGTAGGAACAGACATCGTACAATGGATTTATAATCGCAGGAGGCACATAACCGTATGAATGAAATCCCGTTATCGAATGAATGGCTACTTCGTTATTCACCTGTCATGGAGCTTTGGTTAAAAGAGGACGGTATTTTGCTTGTCGATGATGACAACCGAATCCGTCTCACTCTCGAAATCGGAAGTGATCAGGCCATGCAAATCAAAAGTATCGAGCAAGACGGCGCCTATTTCGTCGTCGATCCTGTGAATAAACGCATTACGTTCGAGCTCGAAGAAGAGGAAGAAGAGAGCGATTCTCGCTTTTGGGAATAAGGATTCATGCCGAAGGGTCGGATTCTCGTCAAGAGAAGAAGACTCTTTCTTGTTGTCATCATGAGAGGAGAGAATAGAATGATTCGAACAGCTGTATGGTTTTTCTCATTTTTTGCCGTATTACCGATCACCGTCCCGTTTTTACAGAAGGCGAAAAAAATCGAAACGCCAAAGCGTTACCGTTACGTACAAGATATCGCTTATAAATGGGCACAGTTTCTACTGAAGATTGCGGGTGCAGACATCCGTGTCCACGGTCAAGACCAGATTCCGGATGAACCCGTCGTCTACGTGTCGAACCACCAAGGAAACTTCGATGTCCCGATTATGTTGACCGCCACGAAACGACCGAAAGCGTTTATCTCGAAAATCGAGGTTCAAAAATTCCCGATTATTCCACGTTGGATGGAATTGATGGGGTGTATCTTCATCGACCGGAGTGACCGTCGTCAATCGATTCAAGCCATTCGTTCCGGCGTCGAAACAATTCAATCCGGTCAATCAATGATTGTCTTCCCAGAAGGCACACGCTCAAAAGGTGGACCGATGAAGGAGTTTAAAGCCGGAAGTTTGACGCTCGCCACCTCAAGTGGTGCGAAAATCGTTCCAGTCGCGATTCAAGGCAGTTATAGATTGTTAGAAGCCAAAAATCGAATCACCCCGGCAACGGTCGATGTCACGTTCCTACCTGCGATTGATCCGGCTGATTTGCCGAACAAGGAAATCGCAGCAACGGTCGAGGCGGCCATTCGTCAACAGCTTGAAGGAGAGAACGCATGAGTTTATTAATGATTGAAGGCATTCATAAAGAGTTTGCCGACAAAGTCTTATTTGATGATGTGACGATGACAATCCATCCCGGAGACCGTATCGGGATTATCGGCGTGAACGGTTCGGGGAAATCGACGTTCATGAAAATCATCGCCGGTACCGAGACAGCAGATCGAGGCACGATGCAACATCCGAACGATTATCGGATTCGCTACTTGACTCAAACGGTTCAATTCGACGAAGGACAAACGATCCTTGACGCTTTATTCACAAGTGATACTCCTTCCGTTCAAGCGTTGAAACAGTTCGAGCGCGCCAGACAAGCACTCGAAGCGAACCCGACAAGTGAGCAGTTACTTGAACGCTTCATGAAAGCCCAACAGGCCGTCGATGCCGCAGACGCTTGGGAAACGGAAGCAAAACTGAAGTCGATTTTAAACCGGCTCGGTCTTCCTGACGTGTCAATCGATGTGAACGCCTTGTCTGGGGGGCAACAAAAGCGAGTCGCGCTCGCCGCAGCGTTACTCGATGAAGCGGACTTATTGCTCTTAGATGAGCCGACGAACGAACTGGATGCCGATACAATCGCATGGCTCGAAACGATGCTTGCCGATTACCGGGGAGCGATCCTGCTCATCACCCACGACCGCTATTTCTTGAATCGTGTCACGAATCACATTTTGGAGATTGCGGATGGAACGAGTTACTTCTATAACGGGAACTATGAACTCTTTCTCGAGAAGCGTGCCGAGCGAAAAGCTCGGGCACAATCGATGGAACAGAAACGACAAAATATATTACGTCGCGAACTCGCTTGGTTGCGTCGTGGCGCGAAAGCCCGGACAACCAAACAAAAGGCACGCATTCAACGTGTCGAAGACTTGAAACATCAAGAGAGCTTAGCGGAAGACGAGACGCTCGACGTCTCGGTCGGATCTCGCCGACTTGGTAAAAAGGTCATCGAAGTCGAAGATTTATCTTTCGGATACGATGACTCCCTTCTCATTCGGCAGTTCAATTGGATTTTCGGTCGCCGTGAACGCTACGGGATCGTCGGCCCGAACGGGAGTGGGAAATCAACGCTCATGAACTTGCTCGCCAAGCGCCTAGAACCGACAAACGGTACGATTGTGCACGGAGAAACCGTTCATTTAGGCTACTACGGACAACAAGTCGAATTTGAAGACGAGTCACGACGGGTCATCGATGAGATCGAACGCATCGCCAAAGTCATCCACACGCCGGACGGCGAGGTCATCACGGCGGGGCAAATGCTCGAACGTTTCCTTTTCTCACCGGACGCGCAATATAAACCAATTGCGAAGCTATCTGGTGGCGAAAAACGGCGTCTCGTCCTGCTTCGAATTCTCATGGATGAACCGAACGTCTTATTCCTTGATGAACCGACGAACGATTTGGACACGGAAACGTTGTCTGTTTTAGAAGACTATTTGGAGTCCTTCCCAGGTACAGTCATCGCCGTCAGTCACGACCGCTATTTCTTAGACCGGATCGCCGGACAGTTGATCGCTTTCGAAGATGGGGTCATCCAGGTGTATCACGCAGAATATAGTGACTATTTGGCCATGCGTCAAGAAGAGGTTCGTCAAGTGAAGAAAGAGAAAGAACCTAAAGAGAAAAAGGAACGCGTGAAGTCGGAAGTCGTGAAATTCACCTTCAAAGAACAGAAGGAATGGGACACGATCGAAGAAGACATCGCCGCACTTGAAGAACAGATTGAAGCGCAGGAAGCGACGCTTGCATCAGCGGGCAGTGACCTTGGTAAAGTCAATGAGTTGTATGCGACGATTGCAGAACTGAAAGAAACACTCGATGCGAAGATGGAACGTTGGACCTACCTATCAGAAATCGATGAACAAATACAAGCACAGAAAAAAGGCTGACCTCCACATAAGGTAGCCTATCAAATGAAATGAACAAGAGATGGATTTCCGATATTTGTTCCGGAAATCCATCTCTTTTGATTATTTCACTTTGATGATGATTTTGCCTTTGGCATGCCCTTCTTCTCCATAGTCATGAGCAAGTTTCGTATCTTCTAAATCAAAGACCCGGTCAATCACAGGTTTCAGTTCGCCTTTTTCAACAGCTTCCGCAATTTTTTTCAAACGCTCCCCCGTTGGTTGCATGAAGACGTACTCGGCACGGACCTTCGCCTGTTTGGCTTCCTCTTCATTTGGTGGTGTGGAGATGGAGACGAGCATCCCATTCTCTTTAAGCATTTGGTAGAGTTTGCTCTGCCCGTCGCCCCCCATCGTATCGAATACGAAATCAATATCGCGGACAGTATCTGCCGGGTCTTGTTGTTTATAGTCGATGACCTCGTCGGCTCCAAGTTTTTTGACCCAATCTACGTTCGGCGTGCTTGTCGATGTGACGACATACAAACCGTGTGCTTTCGCGAGCTGGATGGCTACCGTTCCGACACCACCTGAACCGGCTCCGATGAAGATTCGATCACCCGGTTTGGCATCCATCACTTCGAACATGACTTGCCATGCCGTATGCGCGACGAGCGGCAGTGAAGCGGCCTCCTCAAAACTAAGCGAAGCTGGTTTTTTGACGACAAGATGGGAATCGACTGCGACGTACTCGGCATATGTGCCTTGGCGCGCGATTTCTGGTCGGCTAAACACTTCATCTCCAACCTTCAATTCGGTCACATTCGCCCCAACTTCTTTGATGACACCCGATACATCCCACCCGATAACGAGCGGCATCTCGTAATGGAGCATTTCTTTCAAGTATCCTTCACGGAGCTTCCAATCGACCGGATTGACGCTTGCGGCATGAACTTCAATTAATACGTCATCTGCACCGATTGCCGGTTGTTCAAGTTTCCCTACTTTGAACTCATCCGACCCGCCATACTGTTCGATATATGCTGCTTTCATCTCATCATCCTCCTTTGATTGACTCACTTTTAGTTGGTTCCCATTTTATTTCTCTTACAAACGAAAAAAGCACACCGTAGAAACGGTGTGCTCAGACTGACTGATGGGTCATATAGCTATAGACATACACATCATGAGATTGTCCACGCTGACGCATATAGTTATGTAGTCGACCTTCTTGAAAGAATCCATTCTTCTCCAACATGCGTTGGGATGCAAGATTCTCGACATAGACGATGGCACCGACCCGTTCAATTTCACACGTCACGGCAAACTGAAGCGCCGCGTGAAGGGCTTCGGTCGCATAACCCGAACGCCAATACTCCGGTTTGAGTTCATAACCGATCTCGGCACGCCGATGCGACGGTGCCCGATTGTGAAACCCGATTGTCCCGATTAACGCTTTTGATTCGCGATGCTCGATGGCAAAACGGATGATCGCACCTGTTTCGATTTGTGCGAGCATATGCGTCAGCATCTGTTCCGTTTCTTCTAACGTCCGATGTGGCTCCATTCCGTAGTGGCGTAGCACGTGTTCATCTGAAAAGATGGCGAATACGTGCGGACCGTCCTCCATTTGGAGAGGTCGCAGTCGGAGGCGCTCCGTTTCAATCACAGGGAGACGGTTCATCCTTTACTGACCAAGTTATGTTGGAACGCATAGACGACTGCCTGGGTCCGGTCATAGACGTCAAGCTTCGTCAAGATGTTCGACACGTGTGTCTTCACTGTTTTGAGTGAGATGAACAATTCGTCCGCAATCACTTGATTCGACTTGCCTTCCGCCATCAGTTGCAAGATTTCTCGTTCACGGGCAGTGAGACTCTCATGAAGTGTCATTTCCGGATGACGCAGTCGTTCGAGCATCTTTCCTGTTACCTGGGCGGCCATGACCGGATTGCCGGCAGCGGTTTGACGAATCGCATCTGCGATTTCATTTGCATTCGCTGTCTTGAGGACATAGCTCATCGCACCGGCTTCGATGACGGGATACACTTTCTCATCATCCAAGAAACTCGTCACGACCAAAATCTTCGCTTCTTTCCAACTTGCTTTAATTCGTTTCGTCGATTCGACTCCGTCAACGGGCTCCATCACCAAGTCCATAAGGACAACGTCCGGCTTCTCCGCAATCGCAAGCTCGGCTCCCGTTGCTCCGTCCGATGCTTCGCCGACGACTTCGATGTCCGGTTGTGTCGATAAAAAGGCAGATACGCCCGCCCGAACCATTTCATGATCATCAATTAATACAACTCGAATCATCATTACCCCTCCACTTGTTGTTTCACACGTACTTCAATTTGTGTCCCGACATTCGGCACACTGACCAATCGCAACGTTCCACCGACTTCTGCCGTACGCTCTCTTATCGATTGTAATCCATATGAGGCGACTTGTGTATCGTCCACATTAAATCCGATTCCGTCATCGTTAATCTTTAAGATGACCGTCTGTTGCACGGTTCGCATCTCGATTTCTAAACGAGTCGCTTTGGCGTGTCGTAACGTGTTACTAATCGCTTCCTGAACAATCCGAAACAGTTCATTTTCAGTGTGCCGGGAGAGCTTCACTTCCTCTAAACGCCAGACGAGCTCGGTCGATTGTTTACGAGACAGTTCTTCTAACAAGCGTTCAATTCCCGTCTTTAGTGTCATGCCTTCTAGTTCGACCGGCCGAAGTTGTAACAGCAACGAACGCATCTCTGCCTGTGCGGTCTGCGCCATGAGCTCGACTTGTTCCATTTGTTTACTCGCGAGTTCTGGTTTCGTCTGCATCGTCTGTTTGACCGCTGTCGTCATCATCGAGATGGCATAGAGCTGTTGACTCACCGAATCATGAAGTTCTCGTGCGACGCGACGTCTTTCTTCGACGACGGCCTCACTCCGCGCCTCTTCCACACTGACCGGACGCTCACCGACTCGCTTCGCCATCTCGACCATTTCTTGGCGCTGTTTCGATACGCGGACGATTCGTTCGAGTGTATCTCGGTATGGGGACATCGGGCGGAAGGTGATGTCTTTTTGGTTCTCCAGTTTCCAAAGGGCATTGGCGACTTCCCGAAAGTCTCGGCGCAAATAAAAATACGAACCGACGCCAAAGATACTTCCGATCAAGACGGCAATCACTAGAATGGACACACCGAAAGGCAACCCTTCTTCACGCGAAAATAAATCGCTCAATGAAGTCGAGTCACCTATGAGAAACGCTACAGTAATCAAGAAAGCCGTCAACAAGCTACTAAACAGTTGATGCCAGACGACCGTTCGTGGATAAGAATCTTTTTTCATACCGTCATCACCTCGACACTTCCGCTCATGAGCACGATATGAATCCGGACTTTTCGTGTAGCCTGGACATAATCATCAGACGCTGTATAGAAGCGACGATTGAACACCGGCGAATAGTTCGAGTCATCGACCTGCACTTTACCGAACCCGATCGATGCGTCAATCGAATAGTCATACCCCGCAGGAATGAGAATTCGAATGTCTCCCGCAAGTCCATTGAGGAGTAAGAACGTCTCTCCTTCCGGAATGATGGCTTGTGACAAATCCATCTCAACGTCCCGTAGTAAAAAGAACTCATTCGTATCACGTAACACATAGTGCCCCGATTCCTTCATCCCAAATGAGAAGGCTTGTTCTTGACGAAGGGGTGTCCGGATTTTCGATTCGACCGGTCGATTCTTATAGAGTCGATAGCCGAATAACAGGAGGAGTCCGGAGAGCACGAATCCGAATGCCGCAGATGAGAAAATCAAGCCAATCAAGAGGATTCCCCCAATTGCGTAAAAAATATAGCTAGCAGACTGCTTCCCCCGACGACTGAACCGTCGACCGATGTAGAGGAGAAGCAGCGGGAGGATCATGCTGAATAAGACGCTATTCCCACCCGTCACGATATCGATGAAGAGTCCGACTGAAAATAAGATAATCATAAATCCAATGATTTGACGTGTGTTCCAACGTTCCATGTCCATTCCCCCTTTCTGTTCATATGTATGAAGCAAAGAAAGCGATGACCTTGTTCAGGTCATCGCCGAACCATCGCCTCACTCTTGTTTAAAGCGACGCTCCAGTTCTTTCAATTTTGCTTCAAAATCATCTTCATCTTCCTGCGTGTCTTGCTTCTCTTCGGCAGGTTGTTCTTTCTTTTCTTCCTCAGTGAATGGATGCGACTGAGACGTATTTTGACCAAAGATTTGGTCGAGTGCCCCTTTTAACAAGTCTAGGTTTTCGCGCATCGCAAACTCATAACGTTTATTCTGCATCTCATCGAGTTTGAGTTTCATCTCGAGCGCACGACGCTCTAATGTATCTAACTCGCGCTCACCTTCGTCAATCAATCCTTCAAAGTAACGGTACTGTTCCCCGTAATGTTTGGATTCGAGTGCCGCACGTTCTGCCAACTTTTCTTCCCCGGCTTGTTTCGCCAGTTCTGTTTGCTCATATCGTTTATCTGCCATCTTCTTGGCATCATCACGTTTTTCAGCAAGTTCTGCAAGCAATGTACGTTGACGTTCCACGAGTCGTTCAACCGACAACGCTTCCTTCTCCGCTCCACGGATATGACGGTTCAATTCCGCTTCTCCACTTGAACGTGGCATCTCTTTATCCTGATACTTCTTCACTTCTTTCGAAATTTCTTTCGTCAATTCATTCGCTAATTCACGAAACTGATCAAACGGTGTCTTCATGGTGAATCCTCCTTATGAAATCTCAACGACGATTAACAAATTTTTGCCACACTTGATCAAACTGCTGGAAGCTGCTCCGGCCGGCACGCGTTCCGTCTGCATTTAAAATCTCGACATCCGGGTCGCGTTTTTCACTTGTATACATCATATACCCTTTAAACAACAACCACGCGACAATGATTCCGACGAGCGCCCAAATGTTTGAGAGCATCGTCCCAATCCCAATGACAGCAAGGATCCCGAAACCAACTTTAGCACCGATGTGTGTCACAGCCTGAAAACGGACTCCAGCCCAAAGCGTCAAGAGCGCTCCTAATCCGAATAAAATCATATTCGGTAAAGAACCGATCAACACGAGCACTAGAGCGATCGCGGCCACGATGAACAACACCTTTTTCACTTGGTGATTCATCTGTCATCCCTCCTTGTTAAGTACACTCTTATCATAATACGTTATTTGACATAGGTCGACGAGCGGAAGGCTTGTTTCACCTCGGTCTTTAGACTGAGATGGTACCGTTTCCAATAACTGTGGTACACTAATGCTATCGAACAACGAAAGGATGATGTTTTATGAGCAACATGATGCATGCACGTAACCAAATGTCAGCAAATCGGAGGGCTGTCGTCCTCCATCACTAAAAGGAGGATTCTTTTTGAATCAACAAACTGAAACGGGACGTGTCACGGCACAGTTCCAACATCTTTATACGGTATCAATCGGAGAAAACGCCTATATGTGCGGGGTTTCCGGAAAATTTCGACATGCCGCGACGAGCGAACGGGATTACCCGGTCATCGGCGATTATGTCACGATTCAAGTTCGCGAGCATGGTCAAGGTACGATTCACCATCTCCTTGAGCGTCGGACCGTTCTTTCACGAGCGGCCGCCGGCAACGAGACACGTGAACAACTGATCTGCGCGAACGTCGACTACGTCTTGATTACGATGGCGTGTGGACACGACTTCAACATTCGTCGCCTAGAACGCTATACGCTAGCCGCTTGGGACACCGGGGCAATCCCAATCATCGTCTTGACAAAGACCGATCAAGTCGACTCCGTCGACACATTGCTCGAAGACATTCAAGTGAACGCACCTGGAATTCAAGTATTCCCCGTCAGTGCTGTAACGGGAAAAGGTGTGGCTGAACTTCGTCACGCATTGCCGAGTGAGAGCACAATCGCCTTCGTCGGTTCGTCCGGCGTCGGAAAATCTACGCTGACGAACGCCCTCGCCCACGAGACACTTGCCGTCACACAAGCCGTCCGGGCGCAGGACGAGCGCGGAAAACATACGACGACACACCGCGAACTGTTCAGAATCGACGACTTATACGTCATCGATACACCAGGGATGCGAGAATTCGGACTATGGGAAGGAAGCGAGCACCTCGATGAGACGTTTCGCGATATCGAAGCACTTGCCGAGACATGCCGCTTCCGCGACTGCTCACATCAGAAAGAACCGGGCTGTGCCGTCCAAGAGGCACTCACGAGCGGTACGCTAGATGCGAAACGCTATGCGAGCTACGTCAAACTTGAGCGAGAGCTTCTCTATATGGAGAAAAAACAGGCAGAACATGCCCGCGTCCTAGAAAAGAAGAAAAAGCGAGTGTAACGTAAAGCAAGCGCAGACCACATCGGCCTGCGCTTGCTTTTTTATACGGTTCCCTGCAAAATCCCTTCTGCCCATTCGACTTCATCGGATGTCGGGGGCTTCGTGCCTTTAAGCGGATAATCGAGTCCGAGCGCCTCCCATTTGTAGACGCCCATCTCATGATAAGGCAAAATCTCGACTTTCTCGACATGGTCTAGCTTTTGAATGAACGCGGCCGTGCGACGAAGCGCACCTTCTTCGAGCGTCCATCCAGGTACAAGGACGTGGCGAATCCACATTTTCGTTCCGCGCTCGGAAAGGTGTTCGGCAAGCGCGAGCGTGTTGGCATTGCTACGTCCCGTTAGCTTTTTACACATGTCGTCGTCGATATGCTTGATATCGAGCAAGACAAGATCGGTGTGATCTAAAATCGCATCCAAATTAGGAGGTCGGAGCGCACCAGACGTATCAAGTGTCGTATGAAGCCCATGCTTTTTCGCTTCACGCAGCAGCGCCTCTAAAAATTCAGGTTGCGCGAGTGGGTCGCCACCAGAAATCGTGATGCCGCCTTTCGATGCGTCCATGAACGGACGGTAGCTGAGCGCCTCTTGAATGACGTCTTCAGCCGAGCGGTGATTATTCTTTTTGAAATCCCACGTATCTGCATTATGGCAATAGAGGCAACGTAACGCACAACCTTGTAAAAAGACGATAAAGCGAATACCAGGGCCGTCAACTGTTCCAAATGATTCGACCGAATGTACATATCCCATTGTCATCGAAATGACCTCCTAACGAATGAGCGGCCCTCCGTAGAAGGCCGCTAAGCCTTTATTTACAACGAACCGTGGAACGTACGGTTGATGACGTCGATCTGTTGCTCACGTGTCAACTTGATGAAGTTGACCGCATATCCTGATACACGGATTGTGAGTTGTGGATATTCTTCTGGATGTTCCATTGCGTCGAGAAGCGTCTCGCGGTTGAAGACGTTAACGTTCAAGTGATGTCCTTTGTGCTCTCCGCTCATGTACCCATCGAGAAGCGCCGCCAAGTTGAGTTCGCGTGCGATTTCTTCTTTTCCGAGTGCTTTCGGTACGATTGAGAACGTGTAAGAGATTCCGTCTTGTGCGTGTTCAAATGGAAGTTTCGCAACAGATGAGAGCGATGCAGCCGCACCTTTTGTATCCCGTCCATGCATTGGGTTGGCACCTGGAGCGAATGGTTCACCCGCACGACGACCGTCTGGCGTATTTCCTGTTTTCTTACCGTAGACGACGTTCGATGTGATCGTGAGGACCGATTGCGTATGAAGTGCGTCACGATATGTTTTATGTTTCCGTACTTTCTCCATGAATGATTCGACGAGTTCGACGGCGATTGCATCGACACGGTCATCATTGTTTCCGAATTTCGGGAAGTCCCCTTCTGTTTCGAAGTCGACGATGATTCCTTCTTCATTACGGATCGGTTTGACGTTTGCGTATTTGATTGCTGAAAGACTATCCGCCGTTACCGAGAGACCCGCGATCCCACAAGCCATCGTCCGTAAGATTTCAGGATCGTGAAGCGCCATTTCGATTCGTTCATACGCATATTTATCGTGCATGAAGTGAATGACGTTGAGCGTATTCACGTATAGCTCTGCCAACCAGTCGAGCGTCCGGTCAAAGTCGGCATATACTTTTTCGTACGTAAGCACGTCTTCTGTGTTCATTTCCCAAACTGGAGCGATTTGAGCACCGCTCTTCTCGTCACGACCGCCGTTCATGCTATAAAGGAGAGCCTTCGCCATGTTGGCACGCGCACCGAAGAACTGCATTTGTTTCCCGATCTTCATCGGT
Organism: Exiguobacterium sp. N5; assembly: GCF_025842465.1. Taxonomy (GTDB): domain Bacteria; phylum Bacillota; class Bacilli; order Exiguobacteriales; family Exiguobacteriaceae; genus Exiguobacterium; species Exiguobacterium profundum. The sequence goes on along the minus strand of NZ_JAPAEP010000003.1, from coordinate 138,565 downwards.
GACACACAACATGCGATGCCGTAGTCATCACCGAATTGTGGCATCATCAAGTCATCGTTCTCATATTGAATAGCCGAAGTTTCAATCGACATTTTCGCACAGTATTGTTTGAATCCTTCTGGAAGTTTCGTCGACCAAAGGACCGTCAAGTTTGGTTCTGGAGCTGGTCCGAGGTTCGTGAGTGAATGCAAGAACCGGAATGAACTCTTCGTGACGTTCGAGCGACCGTCTTGACTCATCCCACCGATTGATTCTGTCACCCAAGTCGGGTCACCTGAGAATAATTCATTGTAGTCCGGTGTCCGTAAGAATTTGACGATTCGAAGTTTCATGATGAAGTGGTCAACGATTTCTTGGACGTCTGATTCTGTTAAGCGACCCGTTTCAAGGTCACGTTCAGCGTACACGTCAAGGAAGGTCGAGACGCGACCGAGTGACATCGCGGCACCGTTTTGTTCTTTGATGGCAGCAAGATACGCCAAGTATACCCATTGATATGCTTCTTGCGTATTTTCCGCAGGACGACCGAGGTCAAATCCATATGCAGCTCCGAGTTGTTTAAGTTCTTGGAGGGCACGAAGTTGTTCATTCAGTTCTTCCCGATCGCGGATGTCAGACTCAGATAAGAACCCGCCGCGTTTCGCTAAATCCTTTTTGCGTTCTGCCATCAAGAAGTCAATTCCATAGAGAGCGACGCGACGATAGTCACCGATGATGCGTCCACGACCGTAAGCATCTGGAAGCCCCGTGATGATCCCTGATTTACGAGCGGCCCGCATTTCAGGCGTATAGGCATCGAAGACACCTTGGTTATGTGTTTTACGAATCTCTGAGTAAATTTTTGTGATTTCTTCGTCTGGCTCGAAACCATATGATTCGAGTGCCGCATCGACCATACGAATGCCGCCATTCGGGTGAATCGAACGTTTGAACGGTTCATCCGTCTGAACGCCAACGACTTTCTCTAACTCTTTGTTTAAGTAACCTGGTCCATGCGATACGATGGTCGATGGTGTGTGTTGATCGACGTCCCAGACGCCTCCACGTTCACGCTCTTCTTTTGTTAGTTCCATCACACGATTCCAAAGAACGTTTGTCGCTTCGGTCGGACCTGCTAAAAACGCATCGTCTCCTGTGTACTCATGACGGTTCAAACGGATAAACTCACTGACATTTACTTCATTCGTCCACTGACCAGGGACAAAACCTGACCATGCGGATTTGATTTCGGTTGCCATGTTGATTCACTCCTCATTCTCGAAAGTAACTGCGTGTTATCTATACTGTGAGTGTACGTGAAAACGTGAACAATATGTTTTACATTCTTGTGAAACTTGTAACAATCTTATGAACGTGATGAAATAGCCGTTTTTGAAAGCGTTTTACAAACTGTTATATCTGCTAGTTTATATAGTTTGAAACAGATGATCCCTAATTAGATAAGGTTTACCTATCATCTGTACTAATTTGATTGTTCTGTGACGAACTATACAGTTTTTAAGGTGATTAATCTCACATCACTCGGTTAGAACTTGAATTTTTGTGTCGTATCAGACACAATGAAGGCAGAACATTGTATAAGAGGAAGGGGTTCTACTCATGACGTATGAACCATTAACAGCAAATCACGCCTTTCAGGTTGGCGATCGCATCTCATTAAAGGTCGATGAGGCCGGCGAAAAGCGTGACGGATTTATCACAGAATTTGAAGACGGAGGGTTTTGGATCCGCTTCGACGATGACATCGAGAACGAAGATTTTATTGATTATCGCGACCAGCTACTCGCCGCACTTTTGTCGCGTCCAATCCATGTCATTACGACACATCCGGAACTGAAACCGTTCGAGAACATGACGGCCGAGTTACAGTATCGCGTTTATCAAGGATTCACGATTGAGAAAGTTGAATTGACAGCAGAAGGTGCAGACGCCCACATCCAACTCATCGAAGACGGTCAGACGTATACACAGACGTTACGTTCTTCCATGGAAGATGGTCAGGAGCATGTTCGCTATATTTGACGAGGGAGCGCTGTCGCTTCCTTTGTTTTTGCCTAAAGATAAGGAGACCGAATATGAATTTTACAAAACCTTTTATTAACGAAACGTGGGAACGGATGGGCTTCAATGAGCCGATGCCGGTCCAAAAAGAAGCGTTTCCCCTACTATTAGATGGAAAAGACGTGACAATCGAGGCACCAACCGGAACGGGTAAGACACTCGCCTACCTCCTTCCAGCCATTGAAAAGATTGATCCGTCGAATGACCGCATCCAAGTCGTTGTCGTCGCCCCGACCCGTGAACTTGTCATGCAGATTCAACAAGTCGCACAACGTTTCACCGAAAAAGGCGACGTCCGCATCGGTTCGTTCATCGGCGGTGTCGAATTGAAACGTCAAATCGACCGAATCAAGAAAAAACCTCACTTGATCGTTGGGACGCCGGGTCGTCTCGTCGAGTTGATCGACAAGAAAAAACTGAAGCTCCACGAAACACATACCGTCATTTTAGATGAGGCCGACCAAATCATCGACAGCGGTTTGACAGAGGCCGCAGAACGAATCATCAAGCATACCGCGCACGATCGTCAGCTTGCACTCGTCTCGGCAACACTCACCGACTCACTCCAAGAGTGGGCGTCACCATTCATGAACGAACCGGCTCATATCAAAATCGAACGTGCCGTAAGCGATCAAGTGACGTACGGCTATCTGTTGACGACGCGCCGGTATAAACCGGAACTTCTTCGTCGTCTTTCACACGTCGACGGTGTGAAGGCACTCGCCTTCATCAACAACCGCTCGTTCTTGCCACCGCTTCGCGGAGAACTTGAAAAGTTGAAAGTGAACTACCGGATGCTCGACAGCTTGAAAGGGAAGCGCGAACGCGTCGAGACGCTACGCGAATTCCGCAAAGGCGAATACCCGCTCCTCATCACGACCGGTCTCGCTGCACGCGGTCTCGATATTGAAGACGTGACACACGTCGTCCATTTCGACTTACCGGAATCAATCGATGACTTCATTCACCGTTCCGGCCGTACCGCTCGCGGAAACGCGGGAGGCACTGTCCTTTCCCTCGTGACGACGGATGACCTGCCGCACTTGAAATCGTTCGCGCGTCAACTCGGTGTCGAGTTGAAAGAGCTCGAAATCTATCGCGGTGACGTGATTGAGAAACGGATTGAGGAGAAGCCTCCTGTCGTCAAACGTCCTGCGAACAAGCGAGGACCGCGCCGATGAAAAAAGACCGGAAAGTAATTCCCTTCCCTTTGCTCGTCGAAGAGTCCGAATTGCTTGCCGAACTGAAAAAGTTGTATGAGCAAGCGGCTCTTGCGCGAAGCACACAGTGGACGAACTATATTCAAGAGATTGCATCGGAAGGGACATGGCACTTAAAAGATGCCGAACTCTTCCGTGACCTCTTCATCGATTGGGCCGTCTTCTTTGAGACGGATGAGGATGGGATGACACCCCATGGTCGCTACTTGGCCGACCATAAGAGCGACATGTCCCCTGCCCTCTATCACGCACTCCGTGGACTAGCTGTCCCGCGTTGTAGCATCTTTGAAGTCACAGAAGACGGTCAGTTGAAAGACTGGGAGTCAAAAGAGACATACGCTGTTCAGTTACCAGAAGAACGTGAGACCGGCGACCTCATTCTCGGGAAGCTACTCGATATCCGAGGCAGTTGGCGTTTCGGTTCGGCGTTTCTCGCCTTACCTGCGAAGATGTCTGGGAATGTCGCCGATCTGTATATCGACTTTACAGATGAAGTCGGTCCCGGTGCCTTTTTGGAGCAGTTCCCAGAGTTCTGCGCGGAACTGATTGACTTGTTGCTTGATTTAGAAGAAGGCGTCATCATACCGAAACCGACTAAGTAAAAAAAGCAGGATCAGCATGCAATCATCCCCTCACCATGTTGATCGGCACAAGTTCAGTATTCCAACGCTACTAAAAAGAGCGGGTATACCAAGACCCGCTCAAGTTTTATAAAACTCCGAAATCCATCGGAGTTTTTTTATTTTCCAAAGGCTGCTGAACATGATCCAATCACAGATGAAACACCGAAGAGGTCTAGCAAGGCTTCGCGCGCATCTGGTCCTGCATCTTTAGCGGCGAGTCGAACAGCTTGTTTGAGTGACGCTGTCTTACTTAATTTATCTTCTCGTGACATCTGATAGTATGGTTTGATTGCTTTAACAAACTTCGTAGCACCACCGACAGATTTCAAGGCAGATTTGATTTTCAGGATTTTCGCTGGAGTAAAATTGATGACGATTGCAGTTCCAACGGCTCCTACACAACCTGCAATTGAACCTATACTAGCCTTTCGAACACCCGCTAAACCTTGTCTTTCATCCAAATCAAGTGTGAAACTTACTTCATTCTCAAGGTATATTTTAATGGCTTCCTCGCCCTGCATAATCACTTCATCCGGCATATTCTCGATTGCAGTTAGGATCTCAATTAACTGTAAGTCCTGTTCATTCAAATCTTCAGCAGCGCTAGCTGAATCTCCTGGTATAAATGAGGTAGACAAAACGAGTATCATCACCATCATAACTGATATGACTTTCGATTTTATAGACAAGTTAATCCTCCTTCGTTTTTACTACAAACTTAAGCACTACAGCGATTAGAAAAATTACAATGGTTATAACCGCTTTACTATTCTCAGACAAGCCATCCACAAAAAAGTGTATAACAGTAATGGCTGCGAGGAGCAGGATATAAATCCACTCTTTAGTCGAATTTTTCATTTATATAACCTCCCATTCACTCGCAAATTAACATACTGAAATTTGGAATGTAAGCCCGAAAAAGATGTTCTAAGGGGCAAGACATATGTCTATATTTAGAGTTGTACAAAACAAAAAAACGGACAACTATGTCCGCTTAGGCAGTAGATGAGTCATTTTCATCGTTATAACGTTATCGTAGCAATCATCATTCATAATAACTCTGACTTATATTTTGGATGGACCCATCTTTTATATTTTTATCTGACATATACGTCAATCTGTTCGAGCATATCACGCGCTTCTTCATTTTCAGGCGTGATTGCCGCACTCGAGATTTGTTTCCCATCCTCGTATACATCGATGACGACCCCGTCTTTCGCTTGGCGCGTTTGGTAAAGGCGACCATTTTCATAGAATGCGTGATCCACTGAATCAAGAACTTCCCGGGTCGTTTGTTTCCCGGTGTTCAAGTCGATGACAAGTTCCTCGCCGTCCTCATTTAAGGCGAACAGGTTGTGGCCCGACACTGTATAATCCCAAAAGCCTTGCCCTTCTGCCAGTTGAACAACTTTACCCGTTTTTGTATCGTAAGCGAAGAGTCCTGGATCCGGATCCTCAACATTGATTTCCTCTTCCCCTTCTCGGATCACTTCGTACGAGCTGACACCGACAGGGATGTACCGTGTTTCTGCCATCTGTGATAATAAATCAGTAACGTAAAATCGATTCGTATTGATGACATGGGTGATAAATCCTTTATCCATGCTCAATTCTTTGACGGTCACCTCATTCATCGCTTCATTAAACGTAGCGAGCATTGTTTTTTCTTCACCGTCATATCCATCTCGATAGACTAAGTTTAACTGGCCATCATTCAGAAATGCGCCTGCCCACACCCCGTTCACGATGTCGTATATTTTTGAATCACTGGCATCGAATGAAAATGTCGATAACTTTTCTCCATCTTCTTGTTTAAACACGATGAGCTCTTTCATCCCATCCTGACCGACCCCGATATATCCGTCTTCTGTTCGAATCGATTGGGCATACGTCCATCCATTCATGATTCTATGAATGGAACGCGCATCTCCATTCAAACGTTCCCGATATCGCAATCCCTCAGCTATATAGTTCAAATTTGACGTGATGTGACTCTCTTCAGTCGTCACTTCAAACCGCTGTTCAACATCATCCTCTGTGCTATAACTAATCTCTACCACTGCGTCTTCCCACACTGATGGATTCGAACTGATGTCTAACGCCCATTCTGCTTTCGGTTCCGTCGCATCAACGGCAAACGTCCCAAGCCCAATCACGATGACCGCACCGAGCGCGGCCACATTCCACATTCGTTTCATTTTCTCACCTCACACATTCAGTTTCGTCTGTAAAAATCTTCGACCTAGCCAAATCGTCACACTTGCCCATACGACCAATACCATACCGACGTACACGATCGTCTCATCATAAATTAGTCGATTCGACAGGAACGCGTATCCTAAAATTGGAATGGTCAAGATGACAACTAGAATCGACAAGCTAAGTACCGGTGACCACATCGTCCGTTGCCAGAAACTTCGTTCAATCAACACGAATGTGAAGATGAAGAGCACAGCAATCGTGATTATCAATTGATGAATGACAAAGTTGATGAGCGAAGAAGGATACATAACCATTAACATCCCATGGTAGGAAATAGCTTGCTCGAATGAGCCTCCCATCGGTATCATCTTTCCATCAAACCAACTCGTGAACGCTATGTACTGTAATTTGAGGGCAATCCATTCGATGGCAAATAACCCTAACGTCATCATTAAAATGGTAGCGAGTTTAGCGAAGAACAAGGTCATCCGCTTTTGTGGCATCGTGAGCAGTCGCATCATGAACGTCCCTCGTCCTTGAAAATCGCGATACCAGATCCATACGCTGTACAGCAACATCGCTGCAACGGCAATTCCGAGTGATAAAAGATACGGAGTGCCATTTAAGTAATTTAAAAATGATAGTTGATAGTCCGCATTTCCTTCACGTCGCAACTGTTCATAAAAGTTTGTTTCGTCCCATAAAAAGTAACCGAGATATCCAAACTGTATAACGATAAGACCTGCGACTAATGTCAAGAACGGTTTCGTGACACGTTCAACTTCCCAACTCAATAGTTTCAATAGATTCATGCCCCGTACTCCTCTCTCATCACATCGACGATCGACTTCCCGTGAATGAAACGGACATCCTCGACGTCAAACTCACGAACGATGCGTCCGTTATTCAACATGACTGCCTTGTCGATCAAGTACTCGATATCCTCTATTTCATGTGTCGTAATGAGGACGCCCCGGCTCTCCATGATTTCACTTGAGAACAGTTCAACAATCTGTTCTTTCGAAAAGACATCGATTCCTGAGAACGGCTCATCGAGCAATAGATAATCAGGGTCTTGGGCAATGCCGAGCGCAAGATTCGCTTTGGCGAGCGTCCCTTTCGATAACTCGCTCAACTTATCTTCCGGGAATAATTTAAAATCTTCGACGAGACGAGCAAATAATGCCGAATCAAATGTCGGATAGAAATCTTTCATAAACGCTTCACATTGCTCAATCGTGAAATGAATTGGGAACATCGCATGGTCGGCGACAAAGGCGACACGATTCAAATCAATTGGTTTTCCATCAATCAATACCGAACCTTTATCAAAAGGTGTCAATCCCATGATGCCTTTCAATAACGTTGATTTCCCCGTCCCGTTCAGCCCGATCAGGCACGTGATTTCCCCTTTTTTCGCTGTGAACGAAACGTCTTCAATAACTTGTTTCCGGCGATAGCGCTTTTTAACTCCCAACACTTCGATCATCGTACGTCCCCTCCTTGTACTGACGTTTAATCTTATCGACCAGCTCGTCTACCGAGACGTCGAGTTCTTGAATCGCTTCCACAAATACCGCGACCGCGTCATCTACAATCTCAGAGCGGATTTGTGCCAATACCGTACCATCTGTCGTTACACGACTCGGTCGATTTCGTTCGGTCGTAATCAATTGTTGGTCCTCCATTTCTTTGAACGCTTTTTGAACGGTGTTCGGATTAATTTTTAAATCGTTCGCTAGTTCTCGCCGGGATGGCATTTCATCCCCGGCTTTCAGTTTACCGAGTGCCATCTTCTTCTTGAAGTAGTCGACGACTTGTAGGTAAACTGGTGTCCTCGTATTGAATTGCATGTTCATCACCTTTCTAAGTGTATGACATGGTTAATACACTTTCTAACTGTATTATTAGCGTAATACACTAAGACGTCAATCATTTTTTCAAATTTTCTCCAAACAAAAAACATCTGACACGTACGTCAGATGTTGAAACGTTCAGTCAGAGCACGATGTCTGCTCCTCTTTTCGGGTCGACGTGCTGAAGATACAAATCTTCCCCGGGCCAATACCTACGCTTGTATTTTTCAAGCCGTGCTGTTGGATCACCGAGGTATGTATCCCGGTTCAGTACTCGCTCGTACCGAACTTTTCGGGGACAGTCGAGATAAATCACATAGTCGAAATAAGAACGCCATTCCGGACGTTGTAGAAAAATCCCTTCTACGACAACTGTATGTGCGAATGATATGTCCACAATCTCTTCTGCGATGACATCTCGTTTATACACGTAACGAGGTAACGTCAATACCGTTATCCCATTCCTCAATGGACGAAACAGTTCACGTTCTAAGCGTGACACGTCCCATTGAAGTGCGTAATACTCAGTCGATTCAAGCTGTCCGGTCTGATAGCGTCTGTCACGTTCGACGATATAGTCATCGATGTGAAGAACGTAAATGCTAGGGTCATTGTTCAAATATGAAACGAGCGTCGTCTTGCCCGCTCCGCTCAGTCCATCAATCGCCACGACAAACGGTCGATTCTCTGAGTGCATCGAACGCGCCGCACGGATGACGTCTACTATGTTCATATCGTTCCTCCTCACACAAAAGAAGTCAGCTCACGAATGAGCTGACTTCAGTTTACCAGAGTACCCAACCACGCGCTCCTGGAGGCGCACTCTCAATCAAGTGCCAGATTGGAACGGTGTATGCAAATGCGATCAAGACAAATGTCACGGTAATCCATAGCTTCCAATTCTCGAAGTAACGCGGTGTATCCATCGCCGCCTCTTCTGTCTCGGCGAGCGGGAATTCTTCTTCGCCTTTTGGAGCGAGGAATGACAAGTTGAACATCGAGTAGACGAAGATGAGAACGGAGATGAACAAAATCGTTCCCCCGATTGCCATCATGACATGATATGGGATCCACTCACGCGTCAACGCATCCGAGAAATAAGTTGCCGGACCCGTTCGACGTGGGTTCCCGTTCAATCCTGAGATATGCATCGCATAGGACATGATCGCCATACCGAACGCCCATGTTCCTGCTTGAATCAATCCAAGCTTGTTCATCGCCTTCGTCAACGTGCGACCACGAAGGACTGGGACGAGCCAGTACGCTGTTCCAAAGAACGTCAAGGCGACGGCAGTTCCGACTGTGATGTGGAAGTGTCCTGTGACCCAAAGCGTATTGTGGACCATCGCGTTCAATTGGTGAGACGCGTTGATGATTCCACCTGCACCGGCCGGGATGAAGAACAACATCCCAACGAAAGGAGCAAGGAAGCGAACATCGCCATATGGCATTTTCTTCACCCATCCGAACAGCCCTTTCGCGCCGAGCGCACGTCCACGAAGTTCGAACGTCGCAAAGAGCGAGAATGCAGTCATGAATGATGGGATGACGACTAAGAACGTCAAGATGACTTGAACGAATTTCCAGAACGGTTCAATCCCTGGCTCTGTCAACTGATGGTGGAAACCGACCGGGAATGAGAAGAGTAAGAACAGCAAGAACGCCATCCGCGCCAACGCATCCGAGAAGATCTTCCCACCGATCACTTTCGGTACGACCGTATACCACACGATGTATGCCGGCATGAGCCAGAAATAAACGAGCGGGTGACCGAAGTACCAGAACAATGTACGAGATAACTCGATTCCGACTGTATCCGTCCATCCTAACGAGAGCGGAAGGAGCTGGAATAAAATCGTGGCTGCGACACCAAGTGTCGCAATGTCCCAAAGAAGCATCGTCATGATACTCATATAAGCCGGAAGTGGTGGATGAACACCAGGGTTGTCACGCTTGTAATCCGCATACATGCGGAACATCGCGAAAGACGACAACCATGTCCCGACTACGAATAACACGAGTCCGACATAGAAGAGCGGATCTGCCATGAGTGGCGCATAAAACGTATATAAGACCGTCCCTTTATTGGCCAAAATCATGACGGTTACCATGACAGCACCGATAATGATCGTCCAAAAACCGAGCCACGCGACACGCGTCGGGAATGATTCAAAGCGACCGAACGATTTCGCGAGTAACGCATATAAAAGACCGATAATGAACATCGTCGTAAAGACGAGTCCAAGCATGATTCCGTGTGCAGTCAGAAGTTGATAGTATCCAAAGATTTCAGGAATGACACCCGTCCGAATCAATGTCTGAGTCAATCCAGCTAGCGCTCCAATCAAGATGGCGAGAACGGATACGAGAACGTGTCCGTAGGCAAGACGTGACTCTTTGGCTCCGATACTCGGAACCGGTACGCCGCGTTCCATCTCCCATTGCTTCAGTTTAGATGATACGTCATTCATTTATTCCACCACCTTGATTTTAGTCGACATCATATGATGCCCTGTACCACAATATTCGTTACACAAGATTAAAAATTCGCCAGCTTCTTCGAATGTGTACGTCAACGAGTTGATATGTCCCGGAATGATCATCATGTTGACCGGTGTACCCGTCAACTGAAATCCGTGGACGACGTCAGGTGATGTCACGAGGAACGTCACTTTTGCCCCTTTTGGGATTTCAACATTCCCTGGTGTGAACGTAAACGCTTGTGCGATCATGACGAGCTCGTACTCATTTTCACCAATTTGATGAAGTCCTGGTTTGTCGAACGGAGCCGTCTGATTTACTTTTGCCGGGTCAATCAAGTCTGCATCCGATGCGGGTTGATTACCTGCCGCGAATGCGGATACCCCGAGAACAGTCAGGAAGACTGCGAGTAGAATGATGCCGAATGTAAGCCAATATTTTTCTAGTTTATGAATATGCATAATGAGACCCTCCTCCCTGAATTCTTATCGAGTGACGAATAAGTAAAAGACTGATGACCACATGGCGATGATGACACCCGCCACGATCATGACCGATGTGAACGTTCCTTTTAAATTCGGTTCTTGTCCATCTTTATGTTCCACGTGTAAGACCCCTTTCGCTTGTTTTTCCACCTTTATTGTATGCAATCGCTCTGGTGATAATATGTGATATTTATCACTCCAAAAGTGACAATCACATCAATTTTGCGTAGTTTCAACACATAAAGTTCACATTTGTACAAAACCAATCCACAAAAAAACCGCCTCCACATGGGGCGGTTTACAAACGACATATTCCTGCCGGGCAGCCTTCGCAATGGCATAACTCTTTTAAAAAGTCGACATCGCGAATGATGATTGATTTCGTTGTTGTGCTGATGACACCTTCTTTTCGCCACTGACTGATCAATCGGTTCACCGTCTCACGCGGTGCTCCAATCAGTTGTCCGAGTTCTCCGTCAGACGGATGACGAGGAATCACGATTGCATCTTCTTCCTCCACTCCATGCATCGCGGCCATTCGAAGCAACGTCGAAGCCAATGCACCAGGTTTTCCATACAACAATAAGTCGCGCACTTTCATTTCGGAATGCTTACGCATCATCGATGTCCAGCGCAAGATTTCTCCGGCAAAACGGATATCGCGCTGCATGAGCGATTCTAACTCTCGTTTTGAAATCGTCCCGATGGTACTCTCTTCAGTCGTTTCGATGCTATACGAACTAGGGAATGTCTCCACGATGTCAAACTCACCAAAGAAATCATCCGATCCATACATGAACATGACGAGTGGATTTCCCTTTTTCGTGATTTTCGTGAATTTGACAGATCCACTCTTCAAATAAAAGAACTTATCACACTTCTCACCTTCCCAACACACGATACTCGCTTTTGGATGATGCTGAAGCGTCATCATTTCGAGTAACAGCTGTTTCGTTTCATCTGAGAATACAAAACTGTTCGGTTGGGTCGTTCCACATTGCATTGACATAGGTCGGTGCTCCCTCCACGTTTCATTCGTCCGTTCCATTTATGACTTTATTATACAGGAGTGTGACAGGGAGTATCATAAAAGTATGTGACATTTCAAACAATCTTTTGAAAATAAAAAGATTCGGGTATGACCCCGAATCTTTACATCGATTCATCGTTGAATCAGTCGAATCAATTGTTCAGCCGGTTTGAAGTTCGGATACCGGACTGGTAAATCAAATTTCGTCGTATTCTTTAAAATAGACTTCGCATGACTGAACGTCTCAAAACTCGTTCGACCATGATAAGCCCCCATTCCGCTCTCGCCCACTCCACCGAACGGTAGATTCGGATTCGTCAAATGCATGATGACATCATTCACGCACCCGCCTCCAAAGGAAAGGTGCTTCATGACGGTTCTCTCCACTTCCTTCGACTCGGTAAAGAGATAGAGCGCCAATGGGTGTGGTCGGTCTGAGATGAACTCGATTACTTCGTCCAATTGACGATATGGAATGACTGGTAAAATCGGACCGAAAATCTCATCTTTCATCACATCAGCATCTTCATGAAGATTTGTCATGACGGTCGGCGCAATTTTAAGCTCATCTCGGTTCGTCTCTCCACCGAACACAAGGTCCCCTTCTGTCAAATAGTGAGACAAACGGTCGAAGTGCGATTCATTGACGATACGCGTGTATCGTTTCGTGCCGACACCATTCCCGAACATCGCAAACGCCTCTTGTTTAATCGCTGCTAAAAATGCGTCTTGTTGCGATTCGTGGACGAGCACATAGTCTGGTGCGACACATGTTTGACCTGCGTTCATCCATTTACCCCAGGCGACACGTTTTGCCGCAATGGAGACGTTCGCATCTCCGTGAACGATGACTGGTGATTTCCCACCTAGTTCGAGCGTGACTGGCGTCAGATGCTTCGCTGCCGCCTGATTGACGATTCGCCCGACTTGCGTCGATCCCGTGAAGAAGATGTAATCCCATTTTTGTGCCAACAGCTCTTGCGCTGTGTCTTTATCCCCTTCGACACTTGCCACATATCGATTGGTGAAGGCACGCTCGAGCACCTGCGTCAGGACACGCGCAACATTCGGCGTCAATTCTGAAGGTTTGACAACAGCTGTATTCCCTGCGGCAATCGCACCAATGAGCGGAGCAACAGCCAATTGGAATGGATAATTCCATGGAGCGATGATCAACACCGTACCGTACGGCTCATACTGAATCTCACTCTTCATCCCAAGATGAATCGCCGTCCCACGGACACGCTTCGGACGCATCCACCGCTTCAATTCACGCGTCGTTCGTGAAATCTCATCGTAAATAAATCCGATTTCTGTCGTATACGCATCCAATTCGGATTTGTTCAAATCTTCGCGAAGTGCCTCAAGCAAATCCGCTTCATAATGCTTAATGGACTCCTTTAAAAACGTCAGCATGCTCAAACGAAATGCCATCGATTTTGTCGCCTGTGTTTTAAAGAAGCGGCGCTGTTTCTGGACTAGCTCGTCAATCGTCAACTGTTCAATCGGTGCCAGCATGAACTTTCCTCCTTATGATTCATCACATTTATCTCATTTTATCATCGTGTGAAACGTGAATCTAAAAAAACGCTTTCATCAACCTACTATAATACAAAGCGTTTAAATGTTTAAACGCTTTTTCATAGAGTAAGCGATTGCTTCCCTCGTGTCAAAACATTCGTACTCTTTTTCGCGCGCTGATCAGAAAGAGCAGGCTTGCGCTCCCTAAAATCAAGCCGGTCAGTGTGAACTGCTGGACGATCGAGAGTGGAAGAACACTTAAGAATGATGACCCCGCTACCGTTCCGAGAGAGAAAAAGGCATAGAACGCCCCGTATGCTTTCCCTCGATTTTGTGGAGAGGTCGATTGGATCAACAACGTATTAATGGCCGGGAATAAAATGGCAAACCCGACACCATATAAGGCAAGTACCCCATACAGGCTAGTTTGTACACCCGATTGTCCAATTAACACCTGGCTTATCCCGATGATAGCCACCCCAAGTGCGGTCAACTTTGTCGGAGAGAATCGATCAAACAATCGGTTCGTCGGCAATAAAAAGAACAGGACGGCTACCACGCCGAACATACTGAGCAATGTCCCGCTCAATCGTGAATCATATCCAAGTTCCTGCACATGGAGCGGCAGTAAAAAGGCGAGCGCCCCTTGAGAAAACATGAGGAAAAAAGCGCCCCAATAGGCACGAAGCACTTTCGGATCCGGTTTTTCCCGTGTCCTCTCTTTTTCTATTATTGTCTCGACCGTTTGACTTCCTCGCATTGTCACAATCGTCACGATGAGAATCACCCAACCGAATAAAGAGACGAATAAAAAGACAGTTGGTGGCGATGTGATGCTTGCGACGATACCGCTGAATGCTGGACCGATAATGGCAGCTAACCCGACGAAACTACCGGTAATGGCGACTTTCTTACCTTGACGGTTCATCGCGGTGACGTTCGCCGACAGCGTAAATGCAGCTGGGACGATGAGTCCGGCCATAAAGCCATGAATACACCGTACAAACAGCAACATAAATGCTGAGTCGACGAACTGATAAGCCAATAAACTGAAGCTCGTCAGAAACAAGCCGAGAACCAAAACCCGATATGGACCATTTCTGTCAGTCCATATACCAGATAACATATTTCCAAACGTGTTCGTCAACGAATAGATTGCAATGGAAAAGCCAGCGATAAACGAGGATGCCCCAACGGATACCGCAAATGTGCTCATGATCGGAAGTTGGGCGAATAAATCAAAAAAGGCAAAGAATACGATTGCATATAATATAAAACGTGATGGAGTTTTCATCGGACAATTCCTCTTTCCCGTGATCTTATTCTTAGTCTAGCTGGAGCTCCAACCGTTTCATAGGGATGAATAGGTTTAGACACAAAAAATCCCTACAGCCAAAGGCTATAGGGAAAATCGCTTAGTTTGTTACTTCGACGGCTGTGTCGAGAGCGACACGAATCATTTCATCAAACGTCGATTGACGCTCTTCTGAAGTCGTCTCTTCACCCGTCAACAAGTGGTCAGAGATCGTGAGGATCGTCAACGCGTTCACTTTATGTTTCGCTGCAAGCGTGTAAAGACCTGCTGCTTCCATCTCGATCGCGAGGCAACCGAAGTCCGCCCATTTCTTGAAGTGATGGAAATCATCTTGATAGAATTGGTCAGCCGTGAAGATTTGTCCGACTTTGACCGGGATACCCGCTTTTTCTGCATTCATATACGCACGATGTAGGAGGTCGAACGTCGCTGTTGGCGCATAGTCCATTCCGTTGAAACGGACACGGTTTTGTCCCATTTCACTTGATGCGCTCATCGCGATAACAACGTCACGTACCTTAACATCTTCTTGAATTCCGCCCGCTGTTCCGACACGGATCAAGTTTTTAGCACCGTACGACATGATGAGTTCATTCACGTAAATCGACATCGATGGGACACCCATCCCTGTACCTTGCACTGAGATGCGTTTTCCTTTGTATGTTCCCGTGAAGCCGTACATGCCACGAACTTCGTTATATAATTCGACGTCTTCTAAAAACGTTTCCGCGATATACTTGGCGCGAAGCGGATCCCCTGGAAGTAATACCGTTTCTGCAATTTGTCCTTCTTGAGCTCCAATGTGTACACTCATGTTTGAATTCCTCCTTTAAGCTTGTCGTTGAACTTGTTCCCGAAATTCGTTCGGAGTAACACCGACTTGTTTTTTAAAGACCTTTCGGAAATATTTGTCGTCCGAAAAGCCGACTGCTTGGGCGACTTCATAGATACGCTGTCTACTCGTTTCTAACAGGCGCTTTGCTTCGTTCATCCGAATTGTCAACACGTACTCAGATAGATTCACGCCATATTGTTGTTTAAATCGTCGTGAGATATACTCCCGACTTAAGTAAAACCGTTCACTCATTCCTTGCAAACTCAGCTCTTCCGCAAAGTGCTGTTCAATGTACGTACCAATTTGGGCAATCGGATCTTCACTCGACTCCGTCATCACGCCCGCTAACGCCCGTGACAACGTATCGTTTAGTACATCCGGGTCGATCGGCTTCAACAGATAATCAAAGCTCCCGTACTGGATGGCCCGGCGCATGTACGAATATTCATCGTAACCTGTCAACACAACGAGCTTAGAGGATGAAGCGTGGTCGTGTACCCACTCCATCAGCTCGATTCCATCACAATGTGGCATTTGAATATCCGATAGAATTAAAGCCGGTCGCTCCTGCTCGATGAGCGCCTTTGCCTCAAGTCCGTTCTTCGCCTCGAGTACGGCCTTCACACCGAACCGCTCCCATTCGCCGAGTAATTTCACCGCTTCCCTTACTGGAGATTCATCATCTACAATCAACACTTTCGTCATGATGCCACCCCTTCATCCGTTGCCGGGAAACGCATCATGATTCGAAAACCGCCTGTTTCAGGTGTAGCCAACATAAATTCTGCCTCCCGATTATAGTTTAACATGAGTCGATCACGAATGTTTCGTAATCCTGTACCCTCTGTGTCATAAAATGTCGAGTCCCCTTGTTCAATACGTGACATGACCCGTTCCCATTCTTCCGTCGTCAAGGAACGTCCGCTGTTCTCACAGCGAATCACGAGTGTCGCCCCTTCCATCCAGACCATCACGTCAAATCGATTCGCTAAAGCCGAGCCGTCTCGCTCGAACCCATGTTTGAAAAAGTTCTCTGCGAGCGGCTGTAAAATCATCTTTGGAACAATCAGTTCATGGAGGTCCTCAGGGACTGAGACGCTCACTTGAAACTGATTTGGAAAACGAACGTCTTGCAGGCGAATGTATGAGTTCAAATGCTCGATTTCTCTCTTTAGCGTGACCATCGACTCTTCTGGATGCATCGTATATCGCATCATCGAAGAGAGTTGTGTGATCAATCGATAGACGGTTTTGCCATCTCCCTTTAAAGCCAGTGTGCCGATCGACTGTAACGCATTGAATAAGAAGTGCGGATTAGTTTGCGCCTGTAAGGCACGTAGTTCATTCGTTCGGTTCTCTAAGGCAAGCTTATACTCCCGTTGAATCAGATCGTCGATTCGCTCAATCATCCGCTTGAACTGTCTCCCGAGTACGCCGAACTCATCATTTCCGAGGGAATCGAACGAGACCGTCATATCGCCTTGCTCAATTCGCCAAATGTTCGAGGTCAACGTCTTAATCGGAGTCGTCAGTTTCATCGAGGCGTACGTGGCGCCAATCAATGCCAGAATGAGTGAGATGATTCCGACTAACAAAATAATGAACGATGTTCGTGAAGCCGGTTCCGTCAAGAGCTGATCTGGAATCGACTTCCCGACATAGAATTGCTGATGGTCGAACTCAAATGTTTTCGTGATTTGATGATGATTTCCATCGGTCGAGAGCGATCTCGGTTGAAACGACGAAGGAATCTCGCCATCTCCAAGATGGGCGAACACACGATTGTCCTCACCAACGAACCATAGACTTTCCTCCGGACTATTTTGAAGAGAAGCCAACTGTCCGATGAACAGATCTTCCGGGATATCGAGCGACAGAATCGCGAGCGGTTCGTCCGTTTCAATTTTATCGAGTCTGAAATGGAGGGTGACGACATCTTCTTGTGTCATGATTGGTCCGAAATCATGATACGGAATGAGCGGATGTGACGCTTCAAGCAAGACACGACTTTTCGGATTATTCAACAACTGTCGTTGGACAGCGCTCGGTTCTTTTTTGGAACGCGGTGATACTTTCATTTTATACGCTGCGAATGAATCCATGTCTTCAAGCATCAACAGCTGAATTTGCGCCACGTCTTCCCGGGACAAATACATTGCGAGGAGCGCTCGTCGCACTTCAATCTCCGTTTCTCTTAACGACAGTCCCGGTCCGTATTCCAGTATGTCCAATACGTCACGATCTGCGTATAGGCTAGTCGGCAAGCGACTCAAGTCAGAGATATAGCGTTCCATCTGACGCGTCCCCCGTTCAAGCGACCATTCCGTCATTTCTAGACCGCGTTCACGTTCTCGATCCTCCACATACCAAAATGAAATGATTGTCGCGATAATGACTGGCACGATGATGGTTAATGCAATCATTCCCGTTAACTTTGTCCGAATGCTATTCACCGCTATCCCCCCTACCTCATGAGTATATCATGCACTATGCAAACGTTTGCAAAAATCCTAAAAAAGAATCCTCGTTTCTTTCGAAACAAGGATTACGTGATGATTAATACGATTCCATTAAATCAATGAGTTGTGGACCGTGTCCCATTTCTCGCGCCACATCAATCGGTGTCATACCTTCTTCGTTCTCAATGGTCACGTCTGCACCGTGATCAAGTAAGAGACGGACCGTCTCAGGATCGACGTCATCATTATAGAACAAGTTATGGAGCGGTGTTTCCCCATATTCGTCTTGGATGTTCACATCCGTCACGTTTGCCAGTTCCGCTTCAATTTCTTCATAACTCGCATTCATGAACGTCAATTCTTGAATCGGTTCTCCTAATTCCATTTCCCAATCCTCTTCGAAATCCTCGCTCATGGCCGATGCGACAAAATCAGATAAATCATCGTTCATGACGAGTAAGGCGATGATGGCTCCGTTTCCGATGACAGTCAATAGAATCATCGAAATGATAGAGGCTTTCACATATCCCGCTGTTTTAAAGACCGGTACGTTTTCTTCGCCCGCATGTGTCGCAATCGCCGCGATGCGTTTCGGTAACGTCGGATGCGTCGACAACAGTTCACTATATTTCGCGATGAATCCGTTCTCTCGGCTCGCTTCATACAGATAGTCAAACTCATTCACTTCTTTCGCGAGCGGTCCCCCGATCGCAAGTACGGTCAACGCTTGTTTCGCCGCTCCAAAATCTTGAAGATAATGCGCTGCCATCCGGTCACACGTATACTCACATGCACGCGAATAAGCTGATCCTAAAAACGGAATGATGCTACCAAGTAAGACAACCCATTGTTTTTGAACGTGGTTCCGACGAATATGTGCCAATTCATGTGCGATGACAAACTCGACTTCTTTCGTCTGTCCAGTACGTGTCAATTCCACGACATCAGAATATAAGATGACCATATTCTTTTGGAAGAATCGCGTGGCGAAAGCATTTAACACACCACCGGCCTGTAAGATATACACATCTGGCAACAAACGAATCCCCATCTCAGCCCCGACGCGTTGAACCAGCTCATGAAGCTCTGTGAACTGACGAGGCGTCACCTTGACACCGTTCGTCCGAATATACCCGATTTGAATCCAGTGCGTAAACATTGAGAGTGCTACGATCGTCCCGATGATCCACAAGAAAAGACCGAACGATGCAATCGTCAGTACGATTCCTAAAATCAAGACGAGTACGCTTGCTGCGACTAATAATGAGAAGTATAAATTTTCTCGTTTATGTACCAAGTTTGAATGATTCATCTAAATTCCCCTTCTTTTTCCAAAATACATGTTTAATTATACCGTTCCTTCCAGAAGAAACAACGAAAAAAAATAGAAACTGACGGATTCGTCAGTTTCTAGCGGATGGTCACTTGATAGAGTTTGTCGTCTTGCGATTGCGGATTGCCTCGTCCGTCCGTATTGTTCGAAATAAAATACAACGTATCGTCGTTCAACCACACATCACGAATCCGTCCTACCCCTTCGACAATTGTCGTGACTTGCTTCGTTTCACGATCGATGGCCACGAGCCGCTCATTCCGAAGTGTCGCCATGTATACGTACCGTTCATCGGTCGCAATTCCAGATGGTGCCCAAGACGTCTCACCAACTTCAAACCATGGCGTGATGAGACCTTCTCGTTCCTCGTTTGCCTCAATGAGTGGCCATCCATAATTGTTTCCTTCTTCTATCACGTTGACCTCGTCATGTCCACTCGCCCCATGCTCACTCGCATAAAGCGTATCATCCATCCGGCTGAGTCCTTGAGGGTTTCGATGACCAAGCGAATAAATCCAGTCGGTCGGTTCGCCTTCACCCGATAATGGAATTCGTAAAATCTTCCCCGCCAAAGATGACTCGTTTTGAGCAAGTTCTGGCACGAGCGCATCGCCCGTCGTCACCCAAAGATACGCTCCATCGACTAATAGACGTCCACCGTTATGGAAACGTGCCCCTGGTATCTCGTCAATCAAGACACCCGTTTCCTCGAAACGTTCTCCATCCCACGTCAACTCTACCACCCGGTTCTTGACGTCTCTTCCCGATGAACCGTACGTATGATATGCGTAAAGGATGCCACTCGATTCAAAATCGTCGCTCAGCGCGATGCCGAGGAATCCTCCTTCACCAATCTCAAATACGTCTTCGTCCAAGTTCACGTCAGATTGCGTCGCGCTACCGGAATCATCGATTACCGTGATGGTCCCACCACGTTCCGATACGAACCATTTATCCGCACTTCGAGCGAGTGACCACGGGATCTCTAGATTCTCAGCGACGGTGGTCACTTCCCCGATGTTCAGTTCCGTCTCTTTAGTGGTATTCGATTCTTCAGATGTTGCCGACTCATCACGAGTCGATTCTTCAGCAGGTGGTGGCTCCGTACCTTCGTTCGTCGGTTCTGGCGTACATCCCATAAGAAACAATAGTGTCACAATCCCAATTTGACGTTTCATGTCGGTTCGCCTCCCTTTCCTTCATCATACCCCTGTTTTACGAACGCTGTGAAGGTTCCGGTGGGCGGGCCGGCAAACGAGTTGCGATGATGAATGCAATCACGGCCGCAATCATCGCCCCGATGAAGATCCCATTCAACCCGGTCGCGATGATTTGTTCACCTTGCAGACGGACAGACGCGCTTAACGTCTCCGTCACACTTTGATTGAAGAAGTCTTCCAAAGACACTTGGGATAAGGAGCTGCTTTCTTTAAAATCATTGAGTACGACAAAGTTAAAGACGGCTCCAAAGACTGCTACACCGAGCGTTTGACCGACCGTACTTAAGAAGGAGTTGGTCGCAGTCGCCGTTCCTCGTTGCTGATAGGAAACGACGGTTTGTAAGACGACGATAAACATCGGCTGTGACAATCCGAATCCTACCCCAATCAAAGCCACCGCACCATATACCCAGAAATCCGAGCTTGATTGAGATAAGAGTGTCAACGTGAGGGTTCCGATGACGAGTAACCCCATACCAACCAACGCGCGACGTCTCGGGGATGCCACACCGAGCGTCCGTCCTCCGATAATCGATGTGAATGTCCATGCAACAGACAACGGCATCAACATGAATCCAGCCTCGGTTGCTGTTTTTCCTAATACTGCTTGCGCCCAAATTGGGATGTAAGCTGACATTGAAACGAGCACCCAAGCTGCAAAAAAGACAGAGCCGTTGATGGCCGCAATCGTTGGTTGCTTGAGCAAATCAAACGGCAATAAAGGAGAGGTTGCTCTTCTTTCCGATAGGAAGAATCCCCCTAACAAAACAAGACTAATTACGCCACTCCCGACGATGGTCGTCGTCCATTCATTCGTTTCACTGAACGTGATCAAGGCGTATAAAAACGCGGTCGTTCCTCCAGCGAACAAGAGAGCACCTTTCAAATCAATCCGCTCGCTCGTTTCAGCGACGGTTTCTTTATAAAAGACGATAATCATGATGAACGAGAGTAACGCAAATGGCACGTTTAATAAGAATACGTAACGCCAAGACAACGTTTCGACCAAAAATCCACCGATGACGGGGCCAAGCACACCCGATACACCCCAGACCGCACTTAGAATTCCTTGAATTTTCCCACGCTCTTCGTATTTATATAAATCTCCAATAATCGTCATCGAAATCGGAAGCACGGCTCCGGCCCCGAGACCTTGCAGCGCCCGAAAGACAATGAGTTGTTCCATCGATGTCGCTAACCCACATAACAATGAAGACACGGTGAACAACCCGATTCCAAACAACAGGACGCGCTTTCGCCCGAATAAGTCTGCCACTTTTCCATAAATCGGTGTCGAAACCGCTGTAAAAAGTAAGAAAGCGGCAAATACCCAGCTGACGAGCGTCGCTCCGTTCAACTCACTGGCAATGACCGGTGTCGCAACCGATACGACCGTCCCTTCAATCGCTGCTAAAAAGGTTGCCAGTAATAGGGCAACCGTCACATTTTTTCTCATTCATTCCATCTCCCCAAAAAAATAGTGGCGTCGGAAGGTTCCGAGCACCACTTCAACTGTCTATTATTTTGTGCGAGCCGCGTCCATTTGACAAGTGTCATCTTTCGATTCGAAAAAGAATTCTCTTAGTCGTTCATATGCGGCTTGTTCTTCTTGGACATATACCTTCCCACAAACAGCACCCGCTCGCATCATCCAGACCTCATCTGCCAACATGGCGGCGACGTCAAGTTGATGCGTTGAAAACACGATGGTCGCCCCCCGTTTGGCCTCTTGTCGCAATAGTTCGCTGAGCATTTGCATCCATAGCGGATCGAGTCCGTTCGTCGGTTCATCCAACAACAAAATGTCTGGTTCGCTTACAAGAGCTTGAGACAACAAGAGACGTTGCCGCATCCCTTTTGAGAGTTCGGAGACGCGCTTTCGTTTATGCTCGTACAGACCGACTCGTTTTAAAATCTCCAGAGTCGGATGTGCCCCTTGCAAGGTAGCGTAGTAGATGAATGTCTCCTCAACTGTCCATGCCTCATCAAAATAGAAATCATCCGGCATATAGCCAAAACTCTCATTATATTTCGCGCGTTGTTTAATCGTATAACCATTCAATTGAATGTTGCCGGTACTCGGTTTGATGGTACCATTCATCAGATTCAACAGCGTCGATTTTCCGGCACCATTGCTTCCACACAACGCCACGATTTTCCCCGAGACGATGTCTTCACGAATGGGATGGAGTGACCACGAATCACCGTATTTTTTCCCTACATCTAAACAGTTAATCATGACGATTCCCTCCGTACATCACCGTCGAGGCAAGTGATAACAAGAAACCACTTGCCGTAAGCAAGCTCAACCAGACTCCAGCGTATCCAATCGGTCGATGCATCCAATTCAACAGGTGGAGATAGACATCCCCAAACACATCTGAAGAGGATACAATCGTACTGGCCCATACACGCATCAAGTCAAATCCATTCAGAAACAGCGCCACAATCATGCCGTTCACTTGCATACCGTAAGGAAGCCAGGAAACGATGGTCACGAGAAACGTTGGCCAAAGCAACACGAGGATCGTCCATGTGAGGAAGGCCAGTAACATCGCTCGAATCCGCTTGCGCGCGATTAGTCCAAGCAAAGTTCCGAGCGCTGTCGCGTAGATTGTTAATCCAATGGCGTAGGAAAACAAAATCATCCAAGTCTCACTTGATTGTCCGACAACGAGCGAAGCAACGAGGAAAGCCAACAGCAGAATAAGTCCTTGTGTCACGAGAAATGAACTGAATCGGACTAAAATCAACTTCCATTTAGGATAGGTAAATGTTGAGAGGAGATTCAATCGCTTCGATTCCTGTTCCTGTCCCCAATGAAGCGCTGTCGTCAATAAGATGAAAAGAGGAAGTAACAGACCGAGCACCGTGATGAGCGTTGCACTTACGTTTGTATAGTCCGCAGCAACAGGTAGTGCTTGTCCGAGTCCTCCGAGTAGAACGAGCGTGAGAATCCATATAACTAAGAATACATAGTTCTCACGCTGTCTCAGACTCCGCGCCCATTCCATACGCCACAGTGACATCGATTATTGCCCTTCTTCTTCTTCTGTATCCATGTCCATTTCGCTATCTTGATCCATTTGATCCATTGAGCCCTCGCCATCCATCTTCATGTGCATCTCGCCGCGCTCCCACGAATGGTCTTTCAATTGTTCGAAGTCCATCATATCTCCACCATTCTCTTCGATATAGGCTTCAGCATCAGCCTCTTTCGCGAACGAGAGAATATTGTACGCCATTGGTGTTTTCGACTCTTTGTCGTACACGAACATCGCTTCGTCTAATTCGACCCACTCTCTCGTATTGAAATCTTTCACGTACATCGCAGCAATATCTTCTTCTTTTTGTTCAGGATACCAATCACGCATGAGACAACCGATGTCATCAAACGCATATCCTTTTTCATTTTCCATGATGGCTTCCGCTGCGAACTGCTTATCCATGATTTTCATTTTACACACTTCACACTCTGTTTCGCCCCATTTGATTTCAAACGGTTCTGCCGATGCACTCGAACATGCTCCGAGTGCCAATGATAATCCTGCGATGGATAATAATCCTGCTACTTGTTTATACGATTTCATGTCGTTTCCTCCCAAATATCCAAATGATAATAAGTAACATGATACTCCCTAAATTCCAAATCGAACCGTTCCACTCCCACCTTGCTGTATAGGTTTGCGGTGAAAGGTCCGTCAACGATACATCATTCGGACTTCTTAGAATGTTTTCTAATAGGAGAAGTCCCGGGGACCCGTATAATAATTCTAGCGCTTCATATGAATCAGTTAATAAGAACAAGTACGGTTCGGTTTGAAATGGGACTTCGCTATACCCGTCACGATCTAGGTCCAACGTCGTCCCACCCCAGACATTTCCTTGTACAACGTTGTCATGCGACTCGACCATCGTCACCGGTTCACGATTTCCTAACAGGTTATTTTGAAGAATCATCATCCCCGTTGCTTGCTTGAATTGAAAGCCGATATCGTTGCCGTTAATCGTATTCCGTTCAAGAATCGTTCCTACTGACTGCTCCGCGAACAAGCCGATATGATTTCCAGATACGTTCGTCATCTCGATGGTCGTATCGATTGCCTCATAGAGCATCAGCCCCGTCGCCGTTCCACCGAATTGGTCGTGTACATTCCCATTTTTTAAGACGACTCGATTCGTTCCCATAATCATCGCACCGGTCAAATTATGATGGAGTTCGGGCACCGAAATCACCACGTCAGTCGGAAACATCAAGTGAATGCCGTAGCGCGAATGCGAAACGACCGGTCGAACGATTGTGTGCCGAGATCCATTCTCTATGTATATCCCGTCTCTCACTCTCTTCACTACAACTCCACGCAGTTCGGTCGCCTCACTATCAAGGAGCACCATCCCATCCGCCTGTCCATTCCCGTCAATGGACATTCGTGTGACTCGAACTCCATAACTATCCTCAATCAATAGTCCAGTACCAGCGGACTCAATCGACACATCAAGCAGTTGATGTCCGAGACCAGATACTTGGATGGCTGGTACATCGTCGTTCTCACATTGTTGTACTGATACACGTTCGAGAACAGCACCGGTTCCACGCATGATAAATGCGGGATGGCCACAACTCGTATATGTTTTTCCGTCTCCATCCACATGCTCATTCGACTCAATGACGATGGGTTCAGTCAACGGAATCGAGTGTTCTTCCGCCTCTACCTGTGTTGCCCAACACAAAAATAGGATACAACTCAATATTCGTTTCATGCCCCCTCCTTCTCATAAGCGCTTACAACATCCATTCTACTGAAACCCCCACCGGTATGTGTGTGGTTTATATGGGATTCCTGTGACAATTTCTTCATAAAAAAAACACAGACGGTGAAGGGGTCGTTTCACCGTCTGTGCCATGCTTATTTCACTTTGTCTTGCCATACTTTCGTGAAGTCCTGAAGCATTTCTTCACCTGTTTTTTGTCCACCGACATATGCCTGCATGAGGGCACCATATTCATTCACTGCACCATCCGGATACTTGAACCAGTTCCAAGAGAGGGTCTTCCCTTCATTCGAATACGCCAAGATATCGTCTGCGAGTGGTCCAAGGTCGTTAGCTTCAATCGACTTGAAGGCAGGGATGAACTTGAACTTGTTGACCATGTAGTCTTTCCCTGTATCCGACGTCACCATCCACTCTAAGAAGTCTTTCGCTTCTTCTTTATACTTCGAGTTTTTGTTGACGACCCAGTTGTTCGGGACACCAACCGGAAGACGGTCCATCTTCTCCGCATCGTCATTGATCGGGATCGGGACGAAGCCCATCTCCATATCTGGATTTACGTCGAGGATCATTTGTTGTGCCCAGTTCCCTTGTTGGAGCATTGCCGTCTCTCCTTGGGCGAACTGTGTGACTTGAGTATTGTAGTCCGTCGTCAACGGGTTTTTGTTTCCGTATTTAATCGTCAAATCAAACAATTTCAAAAACTCTTGGAACTGTTCATTGTCTTCAAACTTCGCTTTATTCTCATTGAGCGCTTGAATAAATGCATCCGGGTCGTCTTGTTGCGCCATTGGAATGTTCAACAAGTGAATCCCTAAAATCCAGAACTCTGCATAACCGACAGAGAACGGTGTGATTCCCGCTTGCTCAAGTTTCTCAGCAGCATCCGTCAGTTCAGAGAGTGTTTTCGGTAACTCTTTGATTCCCGCTTTTTCAAAAAGTTCTTTATTATAGATGAATCCGTAACCTTCGAGGTTCATTGGCATTCCGTACAGTTTACCGTCCATCGTCATCGGCTCTTTGGCGACTTCTGTCAAATCTCCGACCCACTTCTCGCTTGAGAGGTCCTCGAGTTTATCTTTCCATGTTTGTGCTTCCGTGAATCCACCGTTGTTGAAGATATCCGGTTCATTTCCTGAGGCGAATTGTGATTTGAGGGCCGCACCGTAGTCTGCTCCACCACCGACGGTTTGAACCGTGACTTTCACACCCGTCTCCTCTTCATACTCTTTTGCCATCGCTTCAAGGTCTTTCGCAATCTCTGCTTTGAATTGGAAGACGTTTAACGTGACGTCTTTTTTGTCGCCACTATCTGCATTCCCTTCAGAAGAACCTTCGTCCGTGAGTGATCCGCCGCCGCAAGCCGCGAGTGATAAGACCATTCCAGCCGTCATGACCGCTGTAGACAATTTCCACTTCCGTTTCATCTCATTTCCTCCCTTAACCTTATCCATCTTTACAAACTCAACTTTAAATGAAAACGCTTCCATAATGTAGGTGTCAAAATTGACGGATAGGGTGGAAAATGTTGCACAGAAAAACAGGACTCTTTTTTCGAGTCCTGTTCCGTGTTTCTTCTTATTATATTACAACAAGCTGATGCCAGCTTCTTTACACGATTGAATGACTTCTTGCGGCCAGACCGATGTTTGCACTTCTCCGATATGACGCGCGCGCAAGAGATACATTGCGACACGCGATTGTCCGATTCCGCCCCCGATTGTAAGAGGAAGCGTTCCTTCGAGCACTCCTTGATGGAATGGGTACGCGCGCTTCTCTTCCGCGTCTGCTTTCTTCAGTTGCGCATCAAGTGCCACTTCGTCGACACGAATGCCCATCGATGACAGTTCAAATGCTGACTCGAGCTCAGGGTGCCACACGAGAATGTCTCCGTTGAGCGACCAATCATCATAGTCTGCCGCTCGTCCATCGTGTTTCATACCTGAAGCGAGAAGATCTCCGATTTGTGAGATGAAGACCGCACCGTACTCTTTACAGATAGCCGTTTCACGTTCTTTCGGCGTCATGGTCGGATACGTATCCTCCAACTCCTGACTTGTGATGAAATGAATCATTTCCGGAAGAATCGCTTCAACACCGTACGCTTTCTCTACTTCTGCTTCTGTTTCACGGAGCGCAGCGTAAATCGACTCCACCGTTGCTTTCAAATATTCCATCGTCCGTTCTTCTCGAGCAATCACTCGTTCCCAGTCCCACTGGTCGACGAATAAAGAATGTGTCGCGTCGAGTTCTTCGTCGCGTCGAATGGCACGCATCTGAGTGTACAATCCTTCACCGACACCGAATCCGTAACGACCGAGCGCTTCACGTTTCCATTTCGCGAGTGACTGAACGATTTCAAGTTCATGTCCCGGATACATCGTATCAAACTGAATGATACGCTCCACGCCGTTTAAGTGATCGTTGACCCCACTCGCCGACTCGACGAATAGCGGTGCTTGTACTTGAATCAGTCCGAGTTCACGTGAGACTTTCTCCTCAAAGAGTGCCTTTACTGCTGCAATCGTCTGCTGTCTTTCTTTCATCGTGCTTGTTGCTGTTGTCATTTTCCGTTTCCTCCAATTGTGGAATATTTGAAAATGAAGCCATGAAAAAAGCCCTCCATTCCCATCGAACATGGGACGGAAGACTTCGGTTCCGCGGTGCCACCCAAATTAGTAGACGAATCTACTCACTTTTTCGAGACAATCATCTCGTAACTCCGATAACGGGGAGCGGTCCGGCTACGTCTACTGGCAAAGCGTTCGGGTAGCGACTCCAGGAAGTTTTTCGACGAAGGGTTAAGACCGGGCTCACACCACCCCCGGATCGCTTGGCTCACTACCTTCGTGTACTCGTCCTTTCGACGTCGTTCACAATTGAATTGAGTTCATTATTATAAATATTCAGATTAATGTCAACGATTTTTTTCAAAAAAAATAATCCTCCGTGTAGCGAACGGAGGATTCCCTTGGGAGGGTTATTTAATCGAACCGCTTGTGATCCCTTTGATGATATGCTTTTGCATGCCGAAGAAAAAGACCAGAAGGGGAACGATTCCTAACACTAAACCTGCTAATGCCAAATCCCATTGTTTCGTGTACTGTCCAAAGAAATAGAATGTCGCGAGCGGGATGGTCCGTAACTCGACATCACGAAGAACAAGCGATGGTAATAAGAAGTCATTCCAAATCCATAGACTGTTCAAGATGACGATTGTCACCGTGATCGGCTTGAGAAGTGGAAAGACGATGCGCCAGAAGACACCCCATGTCGAGCAACCGTCGATGATGGCGGCTTCTTCAATCTCCTCAGGAATCGACTTCATGAATCCATGATAGAGGAACACTGAGATACCAGACCCAAACCCTAGATACATGACGATCAGGCCCCAATGACTATTCAACAGACCGAGGATACTCGAAACTTTCACGAGCGGAATCATGATGGACTGGAACGGAATGACCATCGCTGCCACGAACAAGAAAAAGATCATTGTGGAAACCCAATGTTTCGTCCGAACGAGTTTCCATGCCGCCATCGAGGTGAAGATGACAATGACCGCATTCGCTCCGACCGTGATGAGAAGGGAGTTCAAAAAGACACGTCCATAATTCATCGCTTCCCATGCTTCTGTATAGTTTGAAGTCAACCACTCGTTCGGTAAGGCGGACGTATTCGTAAAGATTTCAGCCATCGATTTGAACGAGTTGGCGACAACGTAATAGAACGGGACCAAATAGAGTAGTCCGAGCAAGATGGCGACGAGCTCAATAATTCCAAGGTTCCAAGAATACGTTCCCGGGCGAAGTGGACGCTGCGGGATGCGCTTCGGTGTCTTCTCTACGATTCTCTCGACATGTTCCAATTTTTCCGTCGTCATGCTTCCACCTCCCGTTTTTTCGTCACGTACACTTGCGTCACCGTAATCGCAGCCACGACCAAGAAGAAGATGACCGCCTTCGCTGACCCGAGACCATAATTGTTATTCACAAAAGACTCCGTATAGATATTTAAGGCTAACATCTCGGTCGATTTGAACGGTCCACCATTCGTGAGCGACAAGTTCGTATCAAACACTTTGAATGACCAAGAGATGGTCAGGAACAAACAGATGGTAATCGATGGCATAATCATCGGTAGCGTGATATGGCGGAGCATCTTAAGACGATTCGCCCCATCAATTCGTGCCGCCTCCATCAAATCAGTCGGCACGTTTTGTAGCGCCGCGATGTAGATGACCATGACATACCCGCCACCTTGCCAGATGGCGACAATCACGATTCCCCAAAATGCCGTTTGCGCATCTCCGAGCCATGGTAATTCGAACAGGCTCCACCCCGTCAACGCACCGATCGAGGCAAATCCTTTTACATAAATGAACTGCCAGATGAACCCGAGAATTAAGCCACCGATCAAGTTCGGCATGAAGAAAATCGTGCGTAGGAAGTTTCGCGTCTTAATGTTCATCGTCAATAATAGCGCTAATGAGAAACCGACGATATTCGTCAATAGGACAGACACAAGCGTATATTTCGTCGTAATCCAAAAAGAAGCGCGGAACTGCTCATCTTCAAAGAACAAGCGATGATAGTTATCCAATCCGACAAAGTTCAGTTCTCCGGTGACACCGTTCCAGTCAGTGAAACTATAGTAAATGCCATTAAAAAATGGGATGAGTACGATTGCGACAAATGCCAGAAAAGCAGGTCCGACAAATGCTATAAAACTCGCAGGTTTCTTCCAATTCCTTCTGCGTTTCGTCCGTTTAGTAGTCTCATTCATGTGTATCGCCTCCACTATCAATGTACCGTGTCAAACCTTTTATGAAAACGGATACATTTGACGGAAAGGGTGGAAAATATTGAACGGAATGAATGAGTTTGAAGGCGTGATGAGTTATGATAAAATCAATGATATTACGAACGGATTGAATATGTTTTGCCTTGATTCATATTTTAGTCCGAAATACCCGAATGATTTTTAGAGATTAAAAAGATATCGTTCGACAAACGGAGGGGCTTTTTGAATGACAACGACGAAACCACTATCTGACCTTACGATTGCCCAACAAGCTAAAACTTTGCCGATTAAGGACATCGCAGCAAAAATCGGATTAGATGAAGATGATCTAGATCTTTACGGGAAATATAAAGCGAAACTTTCTTACGATGTCCTCGAACGTGTGAAAACGCAGGAAGACGGAAAACTCGTTCTCGTCACAGCGATCAATCCGACACCAGCTGGTGAAGGAAAATCAACGGTAACAGTCGGTCTCGGACAAGCGTTGAACCAGTTGGATAAACAAGCAATCGTCTGTCTGCGCGAACCTTCACTCGGTCCGACGATGGGTCTAAAAGGTGGCGCTGCTGGTGGTGGCTTCAGTCAAGTTCTTCCGATGGAAGACATCAACCTCCACTTCACAGGTGATATGCATGCGATCACATCGGCCCATAATACGATCAGTGCCATGATCGACAATCACTTGCATCAAGGAAACGACCTTGGGATCGATGTCCGACATATCGTCTGGAAGCGTGTCCTTGACTTAAACGACCGCGCACTTCGTCATGTCACGGTCGGTCTCGGTGGTGATGCTCACGGAGTCCCTCGTGAGGACGGATTTGATATTACCGTCGCTTCAGAAATCATGGCGATTCTCTGTCTGGCCGATTCATTGGACGACCTCGAAGAACGCATCAAGCGAATCGTAGTCGCCTATGACCATCAAAAAGAACCAATCACGGCAGAACAAATCGGGGCGGCCGGGGCGGCGGCGTTACTGTTGAAGGAAGCCTTTAAACCGAACCTCGTCCAAACGCTCGAACAAACGCCTGCACTCGTCCACGGCGGGCCGTTCGCGAACATCGCGCACGGATGCAACTCACTGATTGCAACGAAAACTGCATTAAAGCTTGGGGAGTATGTGGTGACGGAAGCTGGGTTCGGTGCCGATCTCGGGGCAGAAAAGTTCTGTCATATCAAATCTCGAGTCGGTGATTTGAATCCGGATGCGGTCGTACTCGTCGCAACCGTTCGCGCTTTAAAAATGCACGGTGGCGTTTCGAAAGATCAGCTTCACATCGAGAATGTCGGTGCTGTCGGAGAAGGATTGAAATTACTCGCCAAACATATCGATACGATGAAAAAACTCGGACTGCCTACGGTCGTCGCATTGAACCGTTTCAATTCAGATACAGAAGAGGAACTTGCAACCGTTCTTGATTGGTGTGCGGCACACGGTATTCGTGCTTCGCTCAGCGAAGTATGGGCAAACGGCGGACTTGGTGGTCGACAGTTAGCCGAAGCGGTCATTGACGCCGTCGAGTCGAACGAAAGCAAACTTACGCCTCTGTATGAGTTGAACGATTCGATCGAACAAAAGATTAAAACCATTGCGAGAGAAGTATATGGTGCTGCAGACGTCGTGTTTACCGCCAAAGCACAAAAGCAAATGCAAGATGTTCAGGCGAACGGCTGGTCGGACCTTCCCATTTGTATGGCGAAGACACCGTTCTCCCTCTCAGACGACCCTTCAAAATTCGGTTATCAACAAGGATTCACCATCACTGTTCGCGAATTAAAACCTTCAGTGGGAGCAGGATTCCTCGTCGCCTTAACAGGCAACGTGTTGACGATGCCTGGGTTACCGAAACATCCAGCAGCTCTCAATATGGGAATTGACGAATCCGGAAAAGCAATCGGCCTTTTCTAATAGGGGGATGACACATGATCGTATCGGAGTTGACGTATCCTGACGGGTATCAAACAGAAGTGATGCACGTTCAGGCAGAGCAATCGATTGGAAAAATATTCATGTTTCACGGGATGCTCGAACATCATGAAAGATATATTGAGTTTGCACAGTTTATGGCAGATAATGGCTATGATGTGTTTGTGTGTGACTTGCGTGGTGCGGGTACAAGCGCTCATGACCAACGCACATATGGGCATCTCACGCCAGGAACGGGATTCCAACAACTTGTTGAGGATGCACAGTTCCTCATCCGTCAATATGAGGATGATCGTCCGACATATCTAATAGGTCATAGTTTCGGTTCTCTTCTCGTTCGAAAGCTCGGTCAAGTCATGGGGCACGCCTTATCCGGAATCGTCGTCGTCGCCCCGCCTCCTCATCCAGGAGTTGCAGGCGAACTCGGGCATCGCTTAATTGCTACCGCGATGAAACGAACACACGAAACACACCAATCTCGTTTTTTTGAACGACTGTTATTCGGACGTTATAATCTTAAGTTTTTACCTGCTCGAACGGATAGCGACTGGCTTTCAAGTGTTCCAGACGAAGTCGACTCCTATCTCGCCGACCCAAATTGTGGCGGTTTGCCTTCCCTCGGTTTTTTACATGAAGTGACACGCGCTTCATTAGATGTCACCACGTCTGCACGGATTCATGAACATCCGAAGTCTCTTCCAGTTCTGTTCGTTGCCGGAATGGACGATCCTGTCACGCATGACGGAGAAGGGTTGAACGGAATCATTAAGAAATATCGTAATGCGGATGTCGAGCTCGCAGTCGTCACTTACGACAATGCTCGACATGAAATCCTTCGTGAAGCACACCGCGAACAAGTATGGTCAGATATTCTTGCTTGGATGAAGCAAAACGGAATCCATTAATTTACTTAATCCCCTTTTATAAGGGGATTTTTCATTTACCTGATTTTAGAAAAATTATTTTAAGCATTTACCTTTTTTGTAATTCTACTTCTTCTTTCCATTTTTTAAGTACGTTATACTTAGACCGCAATCAATTTAATCATGCTCTCTCATCCGAAAGGGGTTACATATTGAAATCGACACTCTCAAGATTAGGAGTAGCCACGATTGTCTCAGGAACGATACTGAGCACTCTCGCACCACTCCAATCATATGCAGCAACATCCGAAGGAACAGTCAACACACCCATTTTAAATGTACGGTCTGATTCGTCGACATCGTCTTCAATCGTCGGCAAATTAACGGAAGGAACAACGGTAGATGTATACACCGTCAACGATGAATGGGCACAAATCAACTTCGAAGGTCAAAAACGATACGTTTCTTCTACGTATTTGACAATCGGTTCATCTATGACAACAGCCTCTACTACATCCGCTTCATTATATGTAGCTGAAATGAACGTCAATCTTCGTTCTTCCATGTCAACGTCCGCTTCAATCGAAACAGTCATCCCAAAAGGATCACTCGTGACGCATCTATCTACTCACGGGGCGACAGGATCTTGGTATAAAGTACAATTTGGTACATATACAGGATATGTGGCAGCACGATACTTCAGCGAAACAAGTCCTTCGTTTTACGCTTCGACAACTGCCGTCTTGTACGATTCGACCGGTTCAGGTGCGTCTAAAATCGCAACGATTCCAGAAGGTGCGAAAGTCACTTACCTCGATTCATTAGGCGCGACGGGTTCATGGTATAAACTCGAATACGGTTCACTTGTCGGTTATGCACCAGCACGTAACTTTACCGCGACTTCGCTTGCTCCAGAAGTAGTCACGACATATTACGCGGTGAAGAATGTCGCGCTCTACAATAGTTCAGGAACTGGTGCATCAAAAATTGCAACAATTCCACTTGGGGCAGAAGTAAAGCGTGTATATGTGAACGGATTGAGTTCATCTTGGTATAAAGTCCAATACGGGGACACGGTCGGCTATGCGGCCGCGCGTAACTTCTCGACATCAAAACCTGAAGCCGTCGTCAAAACAACCTATTATGCGGTTCGAGACCTCGTGTTATATGAGTCATCCGCTTCCGGAGCAGCTCGTCTACGCACGATTCAAGAAGGAACAAAAGTCGTCCAAGTATCGGATGCCAACTTATCGGACTCTTGGTTCAAAATTGAATATGATGGAGTCACCGGCTTCGCTGCCGCTCGTCATTTTTCAACGAAGGCACCTGAAGAAGTGACGATCACACCATACTTTGCGATTCGAAATGTAGCGATGTATAGTTCGTCTGCAGCCGGAGCGACGAAGATTGCCACGATTCCATTTGGTGCAAAAGTAGAACAGCTTTCACAAAGCGGTCTTTCTAGTTCTTGGTTCAAGATTCGCTATGACGGAAAAACAGGATATGCAGGTTCTAGTCACTTTTCATTAAAAGATCCAGAGGTCGTGGTGAAAACAGATTATTATACAACGCGTGATGTCGTTTTATACAACCGCTCGGATGCTGAAAAAGTGAAGGTTGCGGTCATTCCATTCGGCACGAAAGTTCAACAAGTGTCGGAACCTGGTCTCACGGAACGATTCTTTAAAATCGAATACGGTCCGATTACAGGTTATGCGACGGCAGATTACTTCTCGAAAACAGTACCGTCAGACGAACAATACGAAGAAGAACGTCAAGTTCGTATCTATGTAGATGGGAACGAGCCACTCAACGTTCGTTCGACGCCTGAAGTGACAACAGCAAATAAAGTCGGAACGTTAAGTACGGGAACAATTGTCAACATCAAACCAATTGTCGGTTCAGACTGGGCACTTCTTACAAGTGGTACGTATAGCGGCAACTATATTCATACCGATTACGTCGTACCTGTCACAACGACCCCACCTGCGACAGGTATCACGAAAAAAGTTTCGTATACTAGTTATCCGATGACAGTTCGTCAGATGGCAGACCGTCAAGTGGCTCAATTCGCCCAAACGGATGCACATCGATACGATGAAGCCTACCTACCTCGTGCTTGGGTAAGTGTCAACGGATCGACAGGAAAGATTGTGAAATCTGAGATGACTGTTGTCTCAGGGTTAGGAACCGCTTTGAAGATGACAGCCTCTTCAAGCTCGTCCTCGCTCGTCACCATTCCATATGGTGCGTCAATTCAATACGTTGACCGTTATACTTCCGGGTCAACCGTTTGGTATAAAGTAAAATACGGCACGATGACCGGTTACGTGACACCAAGTTCAGTCGTCGGAACCGCCAACATTTTGAGCCGTCCAATTTTAACATCTCATGCGTACGGTCAAATTAATACAGGCGAAACCGTTACGATTACAGGTCAATCCGGCACATACTATACGATTTCGTATAAACGACCGGCCGGACACAATATCCGAGTCTTTGATAACACTTGGCGTCGTGCATCAGTTGATGATCTTCTTCCATACGTCGATCCTAGCCAGATTGATGCAAACTCTCGATCATTCTATCAATTCTTAGATTTATCGAAGAGCGCTGGGACAACTGCGACAACATTGAACAAGGTCCTCACATCAAAAGGAACGCTCAGCGGACAAGGTCAGGCATTCGTTGATGCGGCTAGTATGTATGGCGTGAACGAAGTGTATCTTCTCTCGCATGCCATCCTTGAAACTGGACATGGTACATCCCTTCTCGCAAAAGGAGTTCCTGTCGATAAAGATGGGAATGCATTAATTAACTCGAGTGGGAATCGGATTTATCCGGAACGTCCTGTTGCCGCAACCGTCTATAATATGTACGGTATTCAAGCAACAGATAGCAACCCTCTTGGAAACGGCGCCAAATACGCCTTCCAACAAAAGTGGTTCTCTCCTAAAGAAGCGATTATCGGAGGAGCTTACTGGATTGGGTCTAGCTATATCAATCACCCGACATATAAACAAAATACGCTGTATAAGATGCGCTTCAATCCTTCTTCACCAGGAACGCACCAATATGCAACGGATATCGGATGGGCCGCAAAACAAACGACAAGCATCTATAATATCTATCAATCACTTGATGCTTACACACTCAACTTCGATGTACCAAAATATCAGTAAAAAAGGAGACACGCGCCTCGTTGGCGTCGTGTCTCCTTTTATGTCCACTCAATCGAATCGATAATGGACTCGATTTCCATCTTTTCATCGGTCACCTGATCGGCTACGTAAGTTAAGAATAAGAGCCGTTTCCCATCGGTCAAGGACCATACATCTAAATGCATCCCATCTTCAATCCCACTTGCGTAGGCCGTTGTCATATCACTCGTTTCAGTCGTGACACTTGGAGCAATCTTTACATCAATCGGAAATTCGCCTAAGAACGTATTCAATTCGCTCATAGCGGATTGTTTTGGTTCTTGCGAATCTTCTGATTCATAGATTGAGATTTGAAGCGTCCCTTGCGCATCCGCTTCCGTCGAGTAAAAACTCACATAGTCTTCCTCTTCGCTGTATTCATAATGTTCCGGATACGTCAGGCGGAACCACCCATCAATTTCGTACTCTTTCATGCTGTTTTCTCCTTTACTTGCTTGAATGCCAGCCCTGTGACCATTTTAGCTTGAAGCGCGTACTTCAAGCGTTCGGTCACGTAAAGACGTTGGCTATTTACGTCTTGGGCGATCATATGTCCAAATAAGTTCATGCGGACAGTTTGATTGGATAGGAAATAGAGTCGATCCGCACTCAGCGGACGATATTCGTTTGAATGTTCAAGGTATTCGATTTCAAAGCGGCGGAGGACGTTCAGCGCACAGTAACGATCGGTTTTCCCGGTACTCGTATGAAGCTCGACACGAACGAGCTGAACGTCATACGGACAGACATTCATAAAGATAGGTCCCACCCGCTCATGGATCAAGAGGATACCCATATCGGTCTCAATTAAATCTGGCAGGGCTCCTTCATCTTGCGAGATGCTTAACACGACATACGGTCGGTTTGTCGGTGCAAGCAATTCCCCTTTATAAAATCGAAATCGTTGAATTCCTGTTAGAACCCGGGCACGCCAAGCACTCCCTCGAGCCTCGGCTTCCATCCGATACAACCTCTCTCCACTCACGCTTACTCCCCCTTCACTTGTTTGAGCGCATCGACGAACGTTTCCCATTCTAGGTTGTCACAAACAACCTTATTTTCCAATCCCCATTCTTCATCGATTGTCAAACGTACTTCGTTCGATTGTGCGTGACGGGTGACTCGAAGATCTCCTATTTGAATCATATCCGGATGAATCTCAAACGTCATACTTGGTAATCCGACCCACTTGATTCGATTCGTTCGTAACACAACCTGCCATTCTTGTTCATGATGGATCGAAAACGTCCAACTTCGGAGAGACACCGTCGTGTTCGTTTGTTTCGATTGTTTCAACATTCGAAACCCTTCACCCATCAGTCGTAAATATGATTTTCGCTCACTCATATTTCATTTCTCCCCTTTTTTCTATTATCTGCGTTGTGAATAGGATTCTGCAACCTAAAAAGTTTTTTTAAAAAAGGGTTTGCAAATTCCATCGTATATGCTATTATATCAAAGTAACGTTAAGAGTTAATACGTTTCGCGGGTGTAGTTTAATGGTAAAACCTCAGCCTTCCAAGCTGATGACGAGGGTTCGATTCCCTTCACCCGCTCCATATTTTTTCTTTGATGCGGGTGTAGTTTAATGGTAAAACCTCAGCCTTCCAAGCTGATGACGAGAGTTCGATTCTCTTCACCCGCTCCAATATCGACATATACGCGAGAGTATCTCGCACACATACACTGCACGGTTGAGACCTTGCAAAAAGCAGAAAGTCACACGACTTTCTGCTTTTTTGTTGTTCCGTCTATTGTTTTGGGGAAAAGAGTGATTGAATCCATACAGACAAGGAGGAACTCCATTGATTCAAGCGAAGCTGCAATCCTTTACCGTATACGAAAGCGCGTTGATGCGAACGACATCGACCCTCATCGATACACCAGATGCCCTTTTGTTGATTGACCCGACCTGGCTCCCCGAAGAAATTGCGACAATCCGTCGTGACATCGAATTACACCGTCGGAATCGGCCGCTTTATGTCATCTTCACACATCATCATTTTGACCACATCATCGGAGCTTACGGCTTTGCAGATGCCACAACGATTGCCTCACAGGCTTTCGTCGATGCAGACTCATCTGACCAATTAAATGAGATTCGCGAGTTTTATGAACAATATTATATTGATCACCCGATTCAAAAACCGGACATCGACCTGGTCATCCAACCCGATCAAACGCTTTTAATCGGTTCAGTGCCCGTGACCTTCCTCTCTACACCGGGCCATGACGCGACACATATGTCGGTTCTCATCGAATCCATGAATCTTCTCGTTTGTGGAGATTATGGGTCTAATGTCGAGCCACCTTTTATCGAACACGACCCAACCGCCTATCTCGACACGTTACAAACCTTGCAATCACTCATCTACGAACATGAGATTCGCTGGTTCGTACCAGGGCACGGCGATTTGTGCGACAGCCGGAGTCACATGATTGAGAGATTGAGTGCGGCGGAAGAATATATCTTGGCACTCCCCGAAGAACGTCATTGGTCCTCCGCATGGCCAGAGCACGCTTTTTTTGACCGTGTTCATGAGCGGAATCGAAAGATGGTGGAACAAAAAGAGACCGATCGTCGGTCTCGTCAACAAGACGTATAAAAAAATCGCAACGTCTCCCCAAGACGTTGCGATTTCCCCCTATGTAGACCTATTTCTTTGTGACGCGTTCTGAGCGGACCGTGAACATACGGTCAACCCCATAGATCGTTACTCCCGTCAGAGCGAGTAACCCAATCATTGCAGAAGAAAACATGACCATCCCCCCATTGTTCACAGTTTCGTCATAATCACCCCGTGGTTTCATTATAAAAGACCATTTCAAAAAAAGAAAGCGTTTTCTTCAAACTTTCTTCACATTTCCCGCATTTAACCTCTATCGTTTTTTGATACAACGTCCCTATAGTGATTAGACAGACACGTGTAAAGATGTGTAGCTTTTGTGGAATTTGGGAATACATGATGTAAGGATAAAAAGAGACAGAAGCTGCTCGTCGAGGAGGAAGAGGTATGATTAAGTACGGTACATTGGTACGAATCGAGGGAAAATATGCCGTATTGAGATGGAACAACGGCTCAAGTTTCATCCCTAGACGATTCCTACCATCCGAAGCACGTGTTGGTGATACAATCATTCGAGACAACCATCATTACTATCTTGAAGAAGATATGACCCCTAACTTTGACGCATTGATCAAGCAACACTATAAAAGCTGAACGGTCTGCCCTCTCTAACCGGGCAGTTCGTTCAGCTTTTTTTCGAATGAATCATTCTGAGATGTCGTCGATTTGTTGCTGAAGCCATGCCTCGTCTACCGGACCCGTTTTTTTCGCCACGATGATCCCTTTTGCATCTAGAACGTACGTCGTCGGTAATGCGACAACGCGATATTGTTGCTCGACAGCGGCCTCTTCATCTAGCAAAATCGGAAAATCAACGGGATACTCATCTAGGAATGCCTCCACGTCCTCTTTTCCTCGTCGCTCATTTTTGGTGACGTTCACGCCAAGTACTGGGATGCCTGTCGCTTCTTCAAACGATACGAGTTCAGGAAACTCATCCCGGCATGGCGGACACCAAGAGGCCCAGAAGTTAATGACGACCGGCTGTCCTTGGAACTCAGAAAGGGTCAAATTCTCCTCATCTAACGTATTCAAAGTGAAGTCCGGGGCTTGTTGCCCCACTTCAAGTCCTCCTAATACCGATTCATTTTGGACGATCGGAACCGCTTCTTCTTTCTTTTGTGTCATCATATATTCCTCGTAGCCTTTATATGCGAGGCCAGCAATCAATAGAAGGATCAGCGTTCCAATACCAATTCTTTGTAAGCGCATCATTTACCCCTTGTTTGTTTTACTTAAGATTTCTACACTTAACTTATCATAAACCCGTAAAGGAGCGTATGGATTGTGCAACTTCAAAACGAGAAAATACAGATAACCTTAAAGGCACAAGGTGCTGAGATGACGAGTTGGAAAGTATCCGGAACCGAACTCTTATGGCAAGGGGACCCGACCTATTGGGGACGACAAGCCCCGATCCTCTTCCCGATTGTCGGTCGATTGCTCGATGATCAATATGTATATGAGGGAAACACCTATACGATGAGTCAACACGGATTCGCTCGGGACGCTATGTTCGAGGTCGAATCTTCGACTGCCACGTCGGTCCGCTTCACATTGAACGATACATCGGAATCACGTCAACACTATCCATTCCCATTCACACTGTCCGTGTCCTATCAACTTGTGGGCGAAGAAGTGATTGTGACGTATCGAGTCCATAACCCGGGCGAAGCGACGTTACCGTTTAGCATCGGTGGTCATCCTGCATTCAATATTCCGTTCATGGGCGGGACATTTGAAGACTACGTGATCGATTTCGGCGAAATCCGCTCCCTCGATCGCTATTTGCTCGAGGGCCCTTATTTAACAGGCGCGTATCAACCACTCGGAGAACGTCAGTATATCCCCCTCACTCGGTCGTTATTTGACGACGATGCACTCATTTTTGAGAAAATTGAGTATGCTGCACTCCGACATCAACCAACCGGCGCAGCCATCGTGATGGAGAGTCCCTCTTTCACGCATTTCGGCATCTGGTCTCCGCCGCAGAAAGACGCTCCGTTCGTCTGTTTGGAACCTTGGTTCGGACATGCGGATTATAAAGGCCATCGAAAAGATTTCCTACACAAAGAAGGGATCCAACTCCTCCCACCAAACGAAACGTTCGAAGCGAGTTATACATTATATATGGAAAACTAAAAAATCAATCCGACGTCTTGTCGGATTGATTTTTGATTTAGAAGCGATCGTCTTGTTCGGCTTCATATTCTGACACCGGCTTTTTCATGATGAGTGCCAGAATGATATAAATGAGGAGTCCCGGGCCACCGAGAAGCGCCATCGCCACGAATAGGACTCGCATAATGGTGACGTCCACCCCTAGATAGTTTCCAAGCCCTGAACAAACACCAGCAATCATTTTATTGTTTGGGTCTTTATAAAGTTTCCGTTCCATATCATCTTCTCCTCAACTCATTATGATCGTTGTGGTCGACGTAATGTCGTTCTTCCGCCGTTCGCAACCTCTCCACGCCCTTCAAAGTCGAGCGCTTCATTAATCGGTGTGCTACCAGACTTGATTTCGATTCGGCGACCGTACAGACCTCGGTTGTCGAGAGACGCTGCGATGACAGTCGCGACATCGGTTTCGGAAATCGTCGCACCATCCGCATCACTCAAGTCCTCTGATGCTTCGATTGAACCTTTACTCGGTTCATCAACAATGGTCACTGGGCAAATGATCGTATAGTTCAAACCGCTATGTTCGATATACTCGTCAGCGGCATTGTTAGCTGACAGAAAGTTAAAGAGTTCTTTCGGTGCAGCGTTCGGTTGATCAGCGCCATAGGCACTGAGTAAGACAACATGACGTACCCGTTCTTTCTTAGCGGCATCGATGGCATTCATCGCAACGTTTCGGTCAAGCAGTTCAATTTCAGTGCTCGAACCATCCGCGCCAGCAGTTGCCGCGATAATAACGGCATCTTGTCCACTTGTCGCCTCATGTACTTTCTTCTCGAGTTCTGTCTCGACATCAACCGTCAATACGTGTGCACCCATTTTCTCGTACTCTGCTTGTAGTTCAGGATAACGAATTAAAGCGGTCACTTGATGGGTTTTCGCCAGGCTTTTCAATACACGTTTCCCGATCTTTCCTGTTGCTCCAATGACTAAAACTTTCATTCAAATTTCCCTCCTCAAAAGAGTAGTTCATTTGTTTAAATTTCCTCTTTCAAGTCAGAATCAAACCCTTTTCTTAAAATTATCTGACAGTACCCCAGACAGATAAATCAAGGGCGTCTCGAATCGCCTGCACGCTCTCTTCTAACGGTTCATAGTAATACACGTTATTGATATAAGCATCTTGACCCTCGACTTGCATCTTATTCACCTCAGGATTCGAAATCATCGTCAATCCGACAGATGCCATTTGCAAGACGTTCATCTCAAGTCCCATTTCTTCTTTCATGAAGCGATACGTCGCCGGAATTTTTGTCCATCCTGAAGGACTTGCCAGTTTTTCAGCGACAGCTGTCATGACCTCCGTTTGACGATTCGAACGTGCTCCATCCGTATCCGATTTACGATGTCTCGCATACGCCAATGCCATGTCTCCATCCATCGCATAGGAAACACCTTCCGTATACTCATACGTCTGGTTGAACCCTTTCTCGCTAAACGAATGCGTTGCCGTGACATTTACCCCACCAATCAAATCAATCAATTCCATGAATGATTCGAACGTGATGACGACCTGTCCATCGACCGAGGCGTCGGTCAGCCCTTCCACGGCACCAATCGTACACTCTGCACCGCCGAACGCGAACGCATGCGTAATTTTATCACCTTCCCGTTCAGGCTCACATGGAATCGCTGTATACGTATCACGTGGAATCGATACATTCTGAACAGTACCAGAGCGTGGTACGAATTCCATCAACTGCAAGGAGTCCGTACGAGATCCCGACAACGATTCTCCTACTCGCGCATCGCTCCCCATAATGAGGAATGTAAATGGAGCAGTCGCAAAATATCCAACAATCAGTAGCATTGCAAGTAAGAAAAGGGCAGCTTTCCCCTTCCATTTACGCTTTCGTTTCGATGGTTGTTTAGACGAATGATCTATTTCTCGTTTAGCAGGGGTAGATGGTGTTGATGGTTTCGTCGTCTGTCGAGATTTTGGTCGAGATGATTTCCGTTTCGAAAATAATGAAACCCGGGGCAGTCGTTTCCGACTTGACTTTGCCGTCCCATTTTTCGTCCTTGGCGATTCTTGGGTTTGTTCATTTAAAAAGGGATGTTCTGATTGGCGTGTTACCCGTTCACGCTGTTGTTCAGATTGTGCACGTATAGAGGGCTCGTCCGTTTCACCGTGGTCCACACGAGACGATTCGATTTCTTGTTGTTCTAATTCGCGCTTTCTACGTTCGACACGCGATAAATGTTGTTCATCTTTCATCATTATGATCCTCAACTTTATCAATTTTTCTCTATTATCCCGAACCAGCCATCATCTGACAACGTTTCTTACGAAAATCCGTCTTAAGCATGAGAGCGAATGGTTGTTTCAGATGAAAAGCGGGAAAGGAATAATAATTGGTTTCTGCCCAAATCGAGATTGCCTACGAAAAGTTTGACTGAAAGGAGGAGAGCTGATGCGCATCGGAAAGTTACGCGTATTGTTAGAGCAGTATGGCGAGGCGACGTTACGCGATTTGCTCGTCGAAATGTACCGTCATACTCCTAAAGATGTGATTGATGATCAAGATTTTGATTTTATGATCAGCCAATTCACGCGCTATAAAGAGAAAAAAAATTCTGAAGAGCGACATTCGCTCTCGCAAACCATCACCTTGGCTGAACGGTTTGTTGATTCTGCGTACGAACATTTGTACATTCGTCCGAATCAAGTCATGTCAGAACGCGACCAAAAAAATTGGTACATTCATGCTAAAAAAATCATTCGCGATTTAGCGCATTACGCCGAGGAATACACAGAAGCACGTACGATGTATGAAGAAATGTTTTACCTCCTCTCTACATCGGCTGGCGAAGAACCGCTCTTCTCTACAAGTGACCCGTTTCGCCTTTTAAAAATTTCACAAGTCACCATGCTCAAGCAACTCATTCACTACTATCAGCTCGATGCCCCGATTGATACCGTTTGGATTGACCGCGCCCTATACACCGCACTCCACGTGCCAAAAGATGTTGATTCTACACGAATTGATTTACTCTCAACGCTACCCATCGAACACAGTCATGCCAATACAAGAAAACTCCTTCACTCCCGTCTCTTAAAACTTTGCGATCGGATGTTAGAGAAGTCCCAAACAGAGGATACCGCGCTCGAAAACTATCAA
This sequence comes from Exiguobacterium sp. N5, assembly GCF_025842465.1. GTDB lineage: Bacteria > Bacillota > Bacilli > Exiguobacteriales > Exiguobacteriaceae > Exiguobacterium > Exiguobacterium profundum. The sequence continues at coordinate 94,422 of NZ_JAPAEP010000003.1, read as the reverse complement.
GCGCTTAAAATGTTAGAACTCCGCCTTCTCGTCGCTGAAGGGAATTTGAAAGAAGCGGAACAAAAATTGTTCTCTGAATATATCCCGTTCTTTTCTCATCGCTCCGAACCATTTCGGGTATATGTCGACTTTTTAGAGAGTCACGGACACACTAGTGAGACGAAGCGCTTAAAACGAATTGCTAAAGAAAAGCGAATCCGATTTTAAAAAAAGGGAGTCAATCGATAGAATCGATTGACTCCAATACATGATATGAACGAGGGGTGTTCATTTGAAAAGGAGGACAGAAAGTTGGTGCAGAACTTTCTTCCTACACATACAAGTATAAGGGAACGATTGTAACCGTTACCAAATCACTTATTGCATTTTTGTGAACGTTTTCACGTTATTCAATCGTGTTCATCATGCCAAGTCCGATGACAGATAACAACACAATTAATACGAACAAATACACCATTTCATTCGGCGATTGAAATCCTTCATGAATTTCTACATCTTCTTCGACAATGATATTTTCATGAATGACGACCGGTTCTGTCTCGGCCATGGCTGCAGACGGTGTTACCGTCAACCAAAGCACAGAAACCAGAATCAGTTGATAAATGTATTTCATCATATACTCCTACTCCGTGTTTTCATTGTGTTTAAGTATAGCACGTCTCATCCGTTCGTTGCGCTGACATTTGATGAATCTCACAGATGAACGATGAAAGGAAATCCATTTCATTGTATTGGACGGATATGTTCTATTTTACTCGAACCTTTTTCTTACGTAATTGATTTTTTCTCGAGTCAGGTTTCATCATTCTGCCACACCCCACGATACAAGATAGCGCTTACAATTTATTTGTACTTATCATTTGATAAAGAAAGAAGGATTCTTCGTGAAACGAGCGCTACGTTTTGTAGAATGCAGGCAATTACCGTTACATGAGCGTATTTCCATTCAGTCGCTATATCCTTTAAGCAAGGCCCCTTTGCTTCTCTCCCTTCCCTCGCATCATCACGTCTACGTCGCACTCAATCGAGATACCCCACTCGCTTCAATCGTCGCAAACGACGAACAGCTTGAAACGGATCATGCCATTCGCCTCTCTCAAGCCACATATGGTGATCGTCACGTCTTTCGCGGACTACTTCATCGTTTGATCTATGAACGAAGTCGAGAAACAAAGTACCCGATTACGTACTATCTTCAGGAAGAGGATTCTCATAATCAAGACAAGCATCGAATATATGAAGCAGCAGGGTTTCAAGTATTTCATCAAACCAAAACGTATCATCTACCATTCATCCCTTGCGAGAAAGCAACCCATACCAATTGGACACTCGAATTGGTGGACTATTCAAGAAGAGCAGATTGGCTCACATTTCGAAATGAACATTGTCATCTCCTTCCGGGTGCCATTTCGATGACAGATGAACAATTCGCACGAGAAGTTCGCCAGCAAACATTGTTCTATTCCGTGAAGTGGAACCGACAAGTGATTGGAATCATGAAAGTACGCTTACATATGTACCATATTTCAATACAAGAGATGCACGTTGACTGTGACGAGACTTTATTGCGGGAAGCTATTTCATTCCTTCAACAAAAATTTTTCTACATGTTCCGATACATTGAAGAGGCACATATTTCAGCAACAAGTTTGCAACCTGATTTGAGTTATACACTTCGTCGTCACGGCGCCCAAATCTCGAGTATTTGTCGTTATACGTACATACTACAGGCACCACCGACCCCGATTTATTCCTAAACAATCAAAAGACGTCGAGCAAACCAACTCTTTCTCAAAGGAAAAAGTTGTTCATTCGACGTCTTTTATTCTGCAGCAGTAGTCGACTCCATCGCTAGAGGCGGCATCGCTTCAAACAGTTCTGTCCGAAGCCCCGTATCTCTCAAATCGAGCGATTCAATCCGATCGAACTTAATTTTGCGATCGACGACATTGAACCAATACGTAATATTTGGTTCATCTTTAAAACGAATCGCATAATTCGACCCATTTAAATGAAAGTCGACCTCGGTAGACAGCAACTCGGTCGGACCAATTTGTTTATGGGTCGTTAATCGTTCAAGGACAACCTGTTCTTCATTGATGCGATAGTCGACAAACGTCGCAAGCGAGAGTCCAAACACAAATGATACAAAGGCGAAAGTGCCCACCAAACCCATCGTGATTTTTCCGTTCATTTCGCTGTCCCTCCCTCTCCTATTATATCGGATAGGCTTGAAACGTTGTGAAGTGACATTTTGTTCAACTTTAGGCAAACTGAAGCAGAAGGAGGAATTTACATGCATATCGATCATACTGGGATTGCCGTTCGAGACTTAGATGAGGCAATCACATTTTACACGACGGTCTTAGGAGGAAAACTCGTGGACCGCTATACGAACACGACCATCGGGGTCGAGACCGAATTGGCCGTCATTCATATTGGAGAGGATGTCATCGAATTGTTGCGTCCGACTAGTAAGACGAGTCCGATTGCCCGGTTCATGAAAGCTCGAGGGAAGGGTGTTCATCATATCGCCTATCGTGTCGACGATTTGGACGAAGCGATGGCCGCTCACAAACAAAATGGCATCACCTTTTTAGAAGACACACTGCGTACGACCGCGAAAGGTAGACGCTTAATCTACATGGACCCGCGTCATTCAGGCGGTGTGATTACCGAGCTTTGTGATTATCCTAGAGAAAAGCAGTAAGAGTGGTCCTCTTACTGCTTCATCATGGTTTCTTCTATGATTTGACGATTCTTCTCTTTTAACCGTTCATTATGAGAGGACACCATTGCGGTAGCGTTCGCATTCGGGTCAATGTATGTTTTGGCCCGGTTCACCGCATTCGCAGCATCTTGAAACGCTCCAGCGATGAGATGTACTTTCCCTTCATGCGTGAGAATATCACCGGCAGCGTACAATCCCGGTATGGATGACTCGCTTCCTGAATTCCCTTTCACATAAAACCCATCCTTCATCTCGACCTGCAATTCGCTGTTCCGAAGCAACTCCGCGTCTTGTTCATATCCGTGATTGATGACCACTTCATCGACCTCGATTACGCTCGTCTCTCCTGTTTCGACATGAGTCAAAAGAACTTGTTGAATCGATTTCCCATCGTGAGAAATCAAATCCGTCACTTTTGATCGTGGGCAACAGTCGACTCGACCCTGTTTAATTTTTTCAACTTGTGCTTCATGTCCACTAAGTTCTTCTTTTCGATACGTCAGCACGACCTGCTCTGCAATCGGCTCGAGCGCATTCGCCCAATCGACTGCACTATTGCCGCCACCCGATATCAAGACGCGCTTTCCTTTAAAGCGTTCAAGTGATTTAACCGTGTAATGGAGGTTCGACAATTCGAACCGCTCCGCTCCGCTCACTTCAACCTTATGCGGTTTGAGGATCCCACTTCCTGTCGCAACGATGACGGTTTTGGAAATATGATGACCGTTCGTCGTGTCGATCCCGAACAAATCGTCTGAACGCTTAGAGATCGACTCCACCTTCTCGCCAAGAAGGACCGTCGGAGAGAAGGTGAGACCTTGCTCGACGAGTTGGTCGATCAGTTTTGCCCCAGTCGTCGGTAGGAGACCACCTACATCCCAAACCATTTTCTCTGGATAGACATGTACTTTCCCGCCTAAAAAAGGTTGAAATTCGATAATTTTCGTCTTCATACCTCGTAAACCGCTGTAAAAAGCGGCATACAATCCAGCCGGTCCCCCACCGATAATCGTCACGTCGAATACTTCCTCGTTCATCGTCGCACCCTTCCTCTCTATATACGTAAAAATGATAATCATTCTCATTAGATGATAACCTGTTTTGGTCACTTTGACAATTTTTTTCGAATATCGCCCTGATGGATTTGGTTTTTCTTATGCGTAGGTCGGGTAATGAAACATGAATCAAAAGGGAGGATGTGCGTGATGAATTGGATGGATGTCCTATTAATCGTCGTATCATTTTTTTGGCTAGTTGAGACGTGGCGATTTCGTAACCGAAAAGAGGCAACAGACGGGGCTGTCGAGCGGAAGAGCTTTTACTTTGTAGCGACGACGATGATTGGCGTCTTCGTGTTGTCTATGATCTCTTCGCTTGTTTTCGAATCACAGCCTTCGACAGTTCAACGAATCATCGGACTTACTTTTTACATAGCCGGCGTGTCGTTACGTTATTGGGGGATTTTACACTTACGTCATCAATTCACACGACATGTCGTCGTCCGACCAGAAGACGAACTCGTCAGCTCGGGACCGTATCGTTACTTACGCCACCCTCTTTACACAGGGTTGTTATTGATTACGTTCGGATTCTCGCTATACTTTATTCATTGGGGAATCGCCTTGATTGGTGCGGGTCTCACCTCGCTTGCATTACTGTACCGCATTCGAATCGAGGAAGGTATGCTCATTCGCCATTTCGGTCAGTCTTACCAATCCTGGTCGAAGACGCGCAAGCGCCTCTTCCCCTTCATCTATTAAAAAGGAGTCCGGCTCATCGCTGGACTCCTTTTTCATTTAGACAGAATATTTGCTGAGTAATCGGACGACGATGACCCCCGCGATGAATGCGACGATACTGAGTATCCACATGACTCCGGAAGCTGGTACACCCGGAAACACGACGGCGAGTGAGCCAATGACCAATCCGATGATGACGGAGAACGTCATTCCCGGAAAATTCGCCAACAAGTAACGAATGACTTTACTACTTACAATAAAGCCGACGGCCACTCCAGCACCGACAATCCCAATAATCAACAGATTGAAGTTTGAGATGGCGCTGATGACGGTTGGATAAACGCCAATTAACAACAAGACGAATGAACCGCTAATTCCAGGAAGCAACATCGCCATGCTGCCCAACCAACCGGAGAAGAATAAGAGAAGTGCCGTCCCGAACGTCACGTCCGTCATAATAGACGAATCAACCGGATTCAAGAATGCCATACTCGCAACGAGTATCGTTGCGACAACCATAGCAATAACATGAACCGGACGAATCGATGCGCGTGATTTAAATTCCACGAATAGAAGTGGAATAATCCCTAAAATCAATCCGATAAAGAAAAATTGTGTCGGTGCATAATACTCCAGCAATAAGTATTCAATAACTCGACTCAGTGCGATAATGGCTGTCCCCATTCCAATTGCCAATGGAATCAAGAACCCGATATATTTTTTCCAATATCGGCTAAATACGCCGCTAATCGCTTCGATGAGTTGATCGTAGATGCCTAAAATGACTGCAATGGTACCGCCGCTTACACCAGGGATTAAATCACTCGTCCCCATGGCCATCCCTCGCCAAATGTTCTTCCACTCCATAATGTATCTCCTTTACGTATATCTTTCCTCAAGCACTTAGTATAGTCGAGAAAAGAAGTTTGCGCATCCGCTTTTAGACTGAGAAAGGAGTCGAATTGATTTCTTTGATCATATAGTCAAATCTCGCCCCAGAAATGTTGATTTCTTTTTCCTTATGGAAGCCGAGACGTGTGTATAAGCGATGTGCCGCAGGATTTTCTTGATCCACGTTCAATGTGACGGCGGGCACACCGCGTTCTTTCGCAACGAGACAAACGTGTTCGATTAACTTCGTCCCGATTCCACGACCTCCATACGCCTCTGCGACAGCCAGTGAATCAATGTATTGGACATAACCTTCCGTTTCAACGTCCACCTCTTCTCCACTTCCATGCGCCGTCAACCATTCTCGAATCGGTCGATCCAATTCTTCTGCCTTATCCCCACGATACGAGATGATCATTCCGGCAACTTCTCCTTCAAAATCCGCCACCCAGATGTTTTCGTGACTCAAGCGGTTATTTGGTTTCTCTACCCACATCGCTAGTCGCTCCAATACCTCAGTCGTATCCGTTGATGCTGTCAATGTGTACGCAATCTCATGGATCGCTTGATACATGAGTGGTGCAATTTGTTTACTATCTTGTTTGGTTGCTTGTCGAATATTCATGATTAATCCCTCCATCATCCAGTCTAGCATAGCCCGGCACATCGGTTGTTTGTCCACACTCGTTTTGTGGCATCATATAGAGTGAAAGGGGCGAATCGAAATGAAAGCTATTCTTACAGGAATGAACGGTACAGTGGCACCCGTTGTTGCCGAAACGTTGCAGCGCCATGGAATTGAAGGGATTGCGTGGAATCGCGAGCAAGTGTCCACGACAAACGAAGAGGAAATGCGAGAATTCATCGAGCGCATCCGACCGAACTACTTTTTACATATCGGTATGGGCGCGGTGGAGTGGGCCGAGACGCTCGCTCGTTTATGTGGTGAGGCGAAAATCCCTTTCCTGTTCACGAGCACGGTTTCAATTTTTTCAGATGAAGTGACCGGACCGATTTCCCCAGATACGCTACCAGATGCCGAGGATGACTATGGAAAGTATAAGCGTGAGTGCGAACGTGCGATTATGAACGCCAATCCTGGTGCTCAAATCGTTCGTCTCGGATGGCAAATCGGGGATGAGGCCGGATCGAATAATATGATGGACTATTTTACGAACGAAATGAAGCAACGAGGGGTCATCCAAGCGAGTGAGCATTGGTATCCATCATGTTCATTTTTAGTAGACACGGCAGACGCGCTATTTGAAATTTTGACTAAACGTGGACCGGGCATCTATCAGTTAAACGGAAATGCGAACTATTCCCTATACGACATCGCCGTCGGACTAAAAGAGCTTCATGACACCGACTGGCAGATTGAATGTACCGATGAACCGAAACGGGATAATCGAATGATCGATTCATCGGTCTCGATTCGTCCCATCTCCAAACGCCTAAATTTGCAAACGAAGTAAATTCAAAGTCGCCTACTCCCATCGAGTAGGCGACTTTTTTATTGGTTTCGAGTTAGATGAGTCAATCGCAATTTACTTTTCGGCAGACTCGGCATGTCTACAAAACTATAGCTCAAGTCTTGAGGTGGGACCGTGTAGGCGTATTCCTTAGTAAACAACTCAATGACTTGTCCAAGAATTGCAATGGTCACATGTTCACCGGCACATCGATGTCCAAAATCTACATCTCCCCCACCTTGCGGAATAAAGTTAAACGGACTCTCGTTCCAATCTTTGAAACGAGAGGGATCGAATCGATCCGGCTCCGTCCAAATAGAGGAATCATGATTCGTACCGTACAAATCAAGAAGCGTCAGCGTCCCTTCCGAAAATGCATAGCCGTCCCATTCAAAATCGGTTTTGACACGAGCTGCCGCTACAGGGAAAAATGGATAAAACCGTCTCACTTCCTGAACAAATTCTGTTTTCGAGACCTCTCCCCGCTCTACCTGCTCTTTTACATCCGGGAACTGATGTAAAGCTAAGACAGTGAAGAGGACATACACCGAGATTGCGACAGTCGGGCGTAAAATGTTCAATACTTCGACCGCCACGACGTCTTCAGGTAATAACTCTCCGGATTCATCTCGGTGCCACGAAAATTCGTACAGCGCCGTATGTTCGTTCGGCAATAATCGATTCGACCGCACTTCTTTTACCATCTGACGAATCCAGGCTTCAGCGGAACTTCGTGCCTTCCGACCTTGTAAATACGTGGGACCAAGAGACGTACCCGATTCAAATAATAACCTCATCTCTTCAGTGCGCTTCCCAACTTCTTCTTTCGCAAGTGGAACTCCCGACCATTCACATACGGCCTTCATCAACACTTGTTGCGCAATATCGTATAAGACGACCTCCTCTCCCATTCGTTCAATCTGGTTCCACTCTCGATATGTCAAGCGGAGCAATCGATCTATATTTTCTTTTGTCATCAATGACATGAACATATGTTTTCGATGCGTATGAGCCGCACCATCTAGTGTTTGGACCCCATCTTCTCCAAACAAGGTTTTCAATAGACGTTTTGGCGCCGCATTCTGACGCATGAATTTGTCTGCATCATAGAACACCTCGGCAGCCTCTTCGCCCCCAAGACAAATCACGCGCTCCCCGAGCAAACGTGTTTCAAAGATATTTGATTGAAAACTTTTGCGACGATTCGCAACAAATAGATATCCTTCCCGTAAAAAATCGACACTATGGTCGAGTCCTTCTTGTTTCGGTATGACTTTCCCCATCCAACTCACCCTTTCTCTTTTCTCGAACTATAAAGGATGTTCCCCCGTTTTTAGCGAACAAACCTAATATCGAAAGGAGCGAGTGACATGTTGCCGTTCTTACTGACATTGCGTCGAATTGTACGCGGAATCTGGCGTGGCCTCCGCGAACCTGAGTTCCAAGTCTTATTCAGTCTTGCCTTTCTCACTGTCCTATCCGGTACACTTTTTTACACACGGTTCGAGGAGATGCGTTGGTTGGACGCACTTTACTTCAGTGTCATCACCCTGACTACCATCGGATATGGTGATTTTGCCCCTCAGACCGACATCGGAAAAATATTCACAATCGGATATGTATTGACTGGGGTGGGCATCATGGTTGGCTTTATCACAAAAGTGTTTGATCATTTACAAAAAGCACGACTCGATGAATTAGAAGCAAAACAAAAGACGCCACCCTCTGATTCATAAGGATGGCGTCCTTCCGTTTAGGAAACTTTTCGATTTTCAATTTCAAGCTGTTGGTTGAAACGCTTCGTCTCGGCAATGACAACACCCGACAAGAACAAGAGACCAATCAAGTTCGGGATGGCCATTAAGCCGTTGAAGACATCCGATAACGCCCATACCAAGTTCAAGTTCGTCGTCATGGCACCGAGTCCCGCGACGAGTACAAAAGCAATCCGATAGGGAAGAATCGACTTTTGTCCGAACAAGTAATGGATGGAGCGTTCGCCGTAATACGACCAACCGAGCACGGTCGAATAGGCGAACAAAACGAGCCCGATTGTGACAATATAACCGCCGGCTGGTCCGAGGAACAGTTCAAATGTAGCTGAAGTCAATTCGACCCCTTCAAGTCCTGTCCCGATTTGACCACCCATGACGAGTGTCAATCCTGTCACCGAACAGACGACAAGCGTGTCCAAGAAGACTTGAGTCATCGAGACGAGCGCCTGACGACCCGGCATATCTGTTTTCGCTGCCGCTGCTGCGATCGGAGCAGAGCCAAGACCTGCTTCGTTCGAGAAGACACCACGTGCCACCCCGTATCGAATGGCAGCTCCGATGGCCCCTCCACCGATTGCTTCTGCACTGAACGTACTGCTGAAGATGAGTGCGAACGCATCCGGAATCAGCGAGTAATTCATCACCATAATTAAAAGACCGCTACCTAAGTAGAAGGCAATCATGACGGGGACGAAGTAACTGACTACTTTCCCGATGGAACGCACGCCTCCGAGAATGACCGCTCCTGTAAAAATCATAATGAGAATCCCTGATATGTATAGTGGTACGTCAAACGTTGTTTTGAGCGCAAGCGCGACCGAGTTCGTTTGGACCCCGTTTCCAATACCGAACGCCGCAATCGATGCGAATGCAGCAAATGCTACCGCTAACCATCGTTGATTCAACCCTCGTTCTAGATAGTACATCGGTCCACCAGCCATTTGACCGCGCTCATCAGTGACCCGATACTTCACGGCAAGAACTGCCTCTGCGTATTTCGTTGCCATCCCAAAGAAACCGGACACCCACATCCATACGATGGCTCCCGGTCCTCCTAATACGACCGCTGTCGACACCCCGACGATATTCCCCGTACCGACGGTCGCCGCCAGAGCAGTCATGAGCGCCTGGAAGTGACTGATGTCCCCTTTAGAGGATTGATCCTGATTTTTCGAAAACGCCAATTTCAACGCATACGGTAATTTGGTGATTTGAATCCCACCTAGACGCACCGTCAAGTAAATGCCTGTCCCCACAAGCAAAATCAAGAGCGGTGGTCCCCATACAAAGTTGGATGCCGTACTCACCCATTCACTAAATGATTGCCCCATACAAAGTATCCCCTTCCCCCGAAAAATAGTGTACACCTCTATTTTTTCAGAATACTTAGAACAATGCAAAAGTATTGTACTAAAACAACTGATTCATTGTTTGTTCTGTACAAAAACAGCGAGACGAACTCAATCGTCTCGCTGTGACTCAGGTTTCTCTCGTTGTAAAGGCGCTTTCCAATCAAATGTATCCGGAACATAATCGAGCCCGCCTGGATGAAACGGCTGACAGCGAATGAGTCGGCGAGCGGTTAAATAACTGCCTTTGACAGCCCCATGTTTTTCGATTGCTTCGATTCCGTAGTGCGAACAGCTCGGATAAAATCGGCACGTTGGCGGCTTTAATGGTGAAATAAAACGCTGATAACCTTGAATCCCTTTTACTAGTACACGTTTCACACGATTTCGCCTCACTCTTTTGAATTAGTGCCATCATAGCGCGATTTGAAACGTTTGTCATGTTCGTCGATTCCTATGTCAAATCGTTTTCCATCTCTTTACAAATGAGCAGGATGGGCGATATTCGAGAGTATGTTTGTTATGATAGTCAACATAACTATTGACCGAATCGAAAAGAAGAGGTGACGAATGATGAATCAACTACTAATGGTCGGTGCAGGATCGATGAGCGAGGCACTCGTTCGCGGGTGGATCGACTCGGGCATCGAACCGACACACATCACAATGACAAACCGAAGTGACCGGGAGCGTTTACTCTTCCTACAAGATGAACTCGGCGTTCAAATCGTCGAGGACGAAAACGTGAACGACTATGACATCGTCGTATTAGCGATGCAACCAGATGGCGTCATGCCATATGTAGAATCGAAAGAATGGAAGACACCGTTACTCGTCTCGGTCGCGGCACATATCGAACCGAGCCAGTTAGAAGAGGCTTCAGGGTTACCAGCCGTATGCGCCATGCCGAACACGCCTGTCGCCTATCGGAGCGGGATGACGGGTCTATGGTTCGGTCCAGAAACTGATGAGGCTGATCGCGCAAAAGCGACTTCTCTCTTTGAACGGGTCGGACGAACGGCCGTCACCGATGCGAAGACGATGTCGGCCTTTATGGCTGCTGCCGGGTGCAGCCCGGCCTTCTTCTATGAAATCGTGGGTGCGATGACGCCCGTCCTAACGGATGTCGGTTACGATGAACAGACAGCGCGTCAAATTGTCGCTCAAGCGATGAAAGGCTCCGCTGAGTTGTTGTCTCATGAAACACGGAAGACGAATGAACTGATTGCCGATGTGGCCGCTCCAGGCGGACCGACCGACCGTGGTGTCGGCGTGCTTCGTGAACGGAATCTTGCTGACGTGATGGCTTCAGCCTTGCGCGAAAGTGCCAAAGAAGATCATGAATCGATTGAAGAAGTGTAAACGATACTCGTTTACACTTCTTTTTATGTTCACTCGACCTTACTATTTATTATTTATAACTTTTTATATGATCAATATTTCACTTTCTCTTTTGACATGATAAGATAGCGAATGAGAATCGTTATCAAAAGATGGGGAAGGTTACTTATGAGTCTATTACGACATGTCGCGTTGAATCAAACCATCATTTTATCTGATTTGACTAAAATTGATGATCGCTTGCGCCGACGAATGATTTCTCTTGGTTTTTACGAGGGATGCTCGGTTCGTGTGAAGCGCAGAGCTATTTTTTCAGGACCGCTCACCATTGAACAAGTGGATCATCAACAAATTATCGCCATCCGAAGATCAGATGCCGAAAAAATCGGAGTGATTGTACCATGAGCCAACGGATCGCATTGATTGGCAATCCAAATACAGGCAAAACTTCATTGTTTAATCGATTAACAGGTTCATTCGCACATGTGGGCAACTGGGCCGGTGTCACAGTCGAACAAAAAATCGGTCAGTTACATGGGAAAGTCGGACAATTAATTGATTTACCCGGTGTCTATGACTTAGACCCGCTCTCGGCAGATGAAGCGATTGTCTCCCGTTTCTTACTGCATGAACCATTTGACGGGATGATCAATATTGTCGATGCTTCACAATTAGAACGTAACTTACAACTTACTTTGCAACTTCTAGAGATGGGACGGCCGCTTCAAATCGGTTTAAACATGGTCGACGTCGCAGAAAGTCGTGGAATGCATGTTAATCTCGACAAATTAAAAACGCTCCTCCAAGTAGATGTCTTCCCGATCACCGCACGAACAGGTGATGGTTGTGACGTCTTGCTCTCATCGATTCAAATGGAGAAGCGTCAACCTTTCGAATTAAACTATGGTCCAGAGACCGAAGAAGCGATTACACGCATTCTTCGTTTAACTGGTCTATCGAGAACGGATCGCTGGATTACAATTCAATATTTAGCAGGCAACCGGATTGTCGTCGACCATTTAGAAGCATCATCTCCAGAGATTGTTGCCGTCCGAAAAGAACTGGAAACGGCTATAGGGCGTTTTGCACACGCACACATCACTGAGCGTCGTCGCGATTGGGCGAAACAGATTCGACACCAGGTCATTGAAAATCACAATGCACAGGACGTGACGATGACAGATCGCATCGATGCGGTTGTGACGCATCCTATCTTAGGTTTACCCATCTTCTTCGGGGTACTCTATGCGCTATTTCACGTGACATTTAATTGGGTTGGTGCACCTCTTTCCGATTTATTAGACGGACTATTGTCTGGTCCAATCACATCAGGAACGGTTTGGATGTTAGATGCTGTAGGTGCTTCTCCATTCATTAAAGCCCTTCTCGTAAACGGTGTCATCGCAGGTGTCGGTGGCGTATTGGTTTTTGTTCCGCAAATCTTTGTCCTCTTTTTCTTTATCTCATTTTTAGAGGACTCCGGATATATGGCGCGAGTCGCCATCGTGATGGACCGTTTCATGCAACTCGTCGGATTGAATGGAAAAAGCTTCATCCCGATGATTATCGGATTCGGATGTAACGTTCCTGGAATCATGGCCGCTCGAACGGTCGAAGAGGAGCGCGAACGTCTAGTCACCATCTTCATCTCACCATTCATGTCATGTTCGGCCCGGCTTCCGATTTACGCTGTGTTTGCGGCGAGTTTCTTCTCTACTCATCAAGCACTCGTTGTCCTCTCGCTCTATATGTTGGGAATTTTCCTTGCCTTGATTGCCGCGAAAATCTTTACGAAGGCATTGGCCTCTGAAGATCAGACGAGCTTATTCATCGTCGAACAACCTCCATACCGCGTTCCCCAAGGACTTACCTTATGGCGTAGCACTTGGCAAAAAGCTAAAGGATTCGTTCGAAAAGCCGGTACATTTATTTTTGGTGGTTCTGTGTTCATCTGGCTACTCGCCTATTCAGGTCCAAGCGGCTTTGATGTACCGATGAATGACAGTTTCTTGGCGATGATTGGTGGTATGATTGCCACATTACTCGTCCCACTCGGATTCGGTACTTGGCAAGCCGGTGCCTCGCTCATCACCGGATTCTTAGCAAAAGAAGTGGTCGTGTCTACGATGGCAATCATCTATGCGGTCGGCGAATCAGATTTATCGGAGTCGCTATTACCAATCTTCACCCCACTCAGCGCGTATAGCTTCATGGCCTTCGTTTTACTTTATGTCCCTTGTTTGGCGACAGTCGCTGTCATCCGGCGAGAAGTGGGTAGTGCCAAGTTGACATGGTTCGCCAGTTTATACGGTTTAGGTGTCGCTTATGTGGTGTCTCTTGTCATTTATCAAGTCGGTCGCTTATTCGGTTTTGCGTAAGGAGGAATACCATGTCATTCTTTGACCTACTCATCGGATTCATTGTTTTTGGATATGCCGCATTTTCTCTTTACCGCTACACACGTAAAGCAAAAGGCGGGAAATGTGCAACATGTGAAATTGAACCTACCTGTACAGCGGCGTGCGATGCAGCCGATTGGGATAAAATCATTGCGGAAGCTCTACGAAAAGAGCCTTCCACAATGAATGCAACCACGAAAAAAGACTGAATCGAATTCAGTCTTTTTTCTTTACAGCATATGTATAACCGTGACAATCATCGCGACCACTAAAATCCCCGGTAATAAATTGGCCACGCGAATTTTTGTGATTCCAACCAAGTTCAGACCAATCGCCACAATCATGACCCCACCGGTCGCGGTCATCTCTAAAATAAAACTGTCCATGAGCGATTCCGGTATGAATTTCATGATTTGAATGGCGAGTAATGCGATTCCGCCCTGATACAGTAACACTGGAACTGCTGAAAACATGACCCCAATCCCAAGTGTCGAACTTAATACGAGGGCCGTAAAACCATCAATCAACCCTTTCGTGTACAACACGTCATGATCACCACGCAACCCGCTATCGAGCGCCCCGATAATGGCCATCGCCCCGATCACGAAAATGAGTGTGGCCGTTACGAATCCTTCCGCTACACTCGATTGACTTCCAAGTCGCCGTTCAAGTCGATAACCGACTTCATTTAATAATTCATCTAACTTCCACCACTCCCCGAGCGCTGACCCGACGACGAGACTTCCGATGACAATCAAGAAGTTCTCACTCTTCATCCCCATTTGAATCCCAAGCAAGATGACCGCAAGCCCGATTGCCGCAGTCACCGTCTCCTTCATACGCTCCGGAATGCGGTGAAATAAGAGACCTAGCAATGCCCCGATGACAATCAATGCGGCATTGACGAGTGTACCCGTTAGCACCATGTTGCATTCCCCGTTTCATTATGTATTGAAAGGAATATACCAATTGCTTTCGTGCCATGTCAATATACAAAAAAAGAGCCACTTCTCGCAAGAAGTGGCTTCGCGGAAACCCATGTTCCGGTGGGTTTCTCGAGGGTTTGGCACCCAAGTGATTCTGACTGGGCTCGAACCAGCGACCTCTACCCTGTCAAGGTAGCGCTCTCCCAGCTGAGCTACAGAATCAGGTCGTGTCCTCTCTTAAGGACACTATTAATATATCAAGAAACTATTGAGTTGGCAACAACTTTTTTTATTTTTTTAGAGACTTTTTATCGTGTCATTTGTTGACGGTCGATATGTCGACATAACCGCTCCAAGTCACCCGCATAAACGGAGACGAGCATATCCTTGTACAGTGTATCTCGATCCCAGTGAAGACCATTCGCTTTGGCGACACGTTGAGATGGAACGTTGTCCGGATGAATCAGAGAAATTATCTCCTTCTCGCCCTCTGAAAAAGCATGCTGCATCAGACGCGCGGCGGCTTCTCGACCATATCCCATGTGCCAATGCTTCGGTGACAACCAATATCCGACTTCCAACTCGATTTTGCCGTCCAATTCATGCAATAGCGTACCTGCGTGACCAATCGGTTCATCACTTTCAAATGTCATGAGCTTCAGGAGACCCGTTTGGCGTCCTGTCTCATAGCGGGCCAATTGACGTTCAAACCATTCAATCGTCTGTTCGTCTGTATACGGTCTCCCATCCGGACTGATGAAGCGCATCACCCGTGGATCTTGGAGAAGCGATTTGACAAAATAGAAATCAGAAAGCGTATACGGTTCAAACCGCAAACGTTCAGATTGCAACTCGACAAGATGCATCGTTTTCCGCCCCCTTTTTTTCATCACATAATCTGAAGTAATAAATTCCCGTTTTCAGCACATTTCAATCCTTTACGAGACAATTTTTAAACCGATTACACTACTAATAATCATCAACAAAAAGAAGATACGCCAACGATTTTTCGATTCGTTCAAATAGAGCATCCCTAAAATGACACCGCCGGCCGCGCCGATGCCTACCCAGATGGAATAGGCAAGACTAAGAGGAATGACCTCAAGTGATTTTGATAACCAATAGAAGCTGAGCGCAAACGATAAAATTGATGCAATCGACCACTTTAAAATCTGGTATCCTTTCGATTTCCCCATAAAGAAAACGGCTGTCATTTCAGCAATTCCCGCTCCAATCAGATAAACCCAACTCATGCTTCTTCCCCTCCTGTCACTTGCTTCAATCCGATGATGCCGATAATCAACGTCGCCACAAGTATTAGTTTCCATCCACTAAGCCCCTCGTCAAACAAGAAGGCGCCAACTATGACTGTGCCGACCGCACCGATTCCTGTAAAAACAGCGTACCCCGTACCGGCAGGCAGCGTCCGAAACGCTTTCGCCAATAATCCGAAACTGAGAATCAATAACACGATTGTCCACAATGTCGGACCTAGAATCGTGAAGCCTTCAGACAACTTCATCGTGGTCGCCCAGACGATTTCGAGTAGTCCTGCAAACAGGAGGGAGATCCATGCACTCTTCTCTTTACTCATCCCAACCCACTCCTTTCTTGAAAATTCGAAACGCAGCTTGTTGTCTCATATTCCGATCCTCTTCAAATGTGAATAACGATAGTAAGACGCCATCTAAAAAGCAATAGTAGGCAGCATATAGTTCATCGAGCGATTGTACCGGTAAATCGCCACGTTCCATCGCCAGTCGAAATTGCTCTTTCTCAAATCGTTTTAACTTGGTTTCGACCGTACCGATGACTTCCTCGATATACTCTCGAAACTCCGGAGGAGGTACTAGTAACATTCGTTTTGTCAACATCCAAGTCTCATGATCACTAAAGAATGACGTGAGTGTGTTGACAATCGAATCGATTCGTTCTAAAGGTGGTCGTCCAGCCGTATCGTCACAAGTTGTCTGCCATACTTCTTCGTAACGATTCGCCATATCTGACACGACTTGTTTGAACAGTTGTTCCTTCCCATCGATATGGGCATATAAAGAAGCCTTGCGAATCCCTACATCTTCCGCTACTGCCGCTAGTGACAACCCTTCGTAACCATCCCGTGCGAAGCGTGTTCGAGCAGACTGCATGATTTTATCTTTTGTATTCACGTCATTCACTCTCCTTGCCTTACACTTTACCTAACGAACGGTAGGTAGTCAAGTCAGGCGATTGTATTTTGGTTCATGATTCTCCACAATACAAGTAGAAAGAGGTGACGAAAGATGATTGAACAATTGAACGTGTCGATTCCGACGGAGAAGGTACGTGGTCAAAAGCGGATTGTCCGCGTATTTCGACCAGACTGGGTCGAAGTCAGCACCCCGCTTCCCGTCCTGTATATGCATGATGGACAAAATGTGTTTTCTGGAAACACTGCTACATATGGAGAAGGTTGGGAAATCGATCGTTGCATCGATCTACTACGACTCCCGCTCATGGTCGTCGCCATCGCGAGCGCCCCGAACTGGCTGGACCGTTATGATGAGTATTCATATGAGGAAGATGAGATGCTGTATCGACGGATCGGACCCGAATTGGCAAGAACTCGTCCAACACTCGGTGGCCAAGGCCGTATGTATACAGATTGGCTCATGAACGAATTAAAACCACGAATTGACAACGAGTACGCTACTGACCCAGAAGATGTCGGGGTCATGGGGAGCTCGATGGGAGGTGTCATCTCTCTATACATGATGGCGACCTATCCTTCTATTCGACGAGTTGGTTCCCTCTCCACTGCGGCATGGGCCAATCTTGATCCATTGATCCGAGAAATGAAACATGCTGAGTTCGCCGGTAAACTATATATGGACATTGGCACAAATGAAGAGAGCGGGCCTATCACTCCAAGCGACTACCTATTCACGAATGCGAAACTGATTGACGTCATCGCGCAGAAAGGAATCGCCTTCCGATATGAGGTCGAACCAAATGCGATTCACAACGAATCGGCCTGGCGTCGCCGCTTGCCTCACGCACTGCGCTATCTATACGATTGCACGTAAAAAGAGCGAATTCCGTAACTTTCGGAATTCGCTCTTTTGTTTAGATGACCCAGTTCCCGTCACGCATGATTGCTTCACGCGTCCCGTCTTCCCGTTCACCATCGATATTCATTTCGGCTGACCCGATCATGAAGTCAACGTGTGTCATCGAGTCGTTCGCCCCGTTCGCCGCGAGCTCTTCTTGTGACATCGAAGGACCCCCTTCGAGACATGTCGAGTACGCACGTCCGAGCGCCAAGTGACACGATGCATTCTCATCAAACAACGTATTATAGAAGAGAAGACCAGAGTTCGAGATTGGAGAATCATCCGGAACGAGCGCTACTTCACCGATACGACGCGCACCCTCATCCATATTCAACAATTCATCGAGAGCCGCTTGCCCTTTTTTCGCCTCCGCTTTGACGACTTTCCCACCTTCAAACCAAAGAGTGAACTCATCAATCAAGTTCCCGCTGTAGCTGAGTGGTTTTGTACTCGATACGTAACCTTCCACAGAATCTTTATCTGCGAGCGTGAAGACCTCTTCCGTCGGCATGTTTGCGATAAAGTCGATGCCATCGACGTTCGGACCGCCACCGCCAAGGAAGACGTGTTTTTTCGGAAGTCCAATCGTCAGTTCCGTACCTGGCGCTTTGTAATGAAGCTTCGCATATTTCTTCTCTGTCAACAGCTTCGCACGGCTACGAAGTGATTGATCGTGTGTATCCCATGCCGCGACAACATCTTCTTGATCCATCCGCGTTGCTGCGAAGATGGCTTGCCATAATGCTGCAACCGCATCATCACGTCCCGGGAATACTTTTTGTGCCCACGCTTCTGACGCACCTGCGACGATTGACCAGCTCACATTGTCGCTCATCACATATTGACGCCACTTCGCAAGCGCTTGTCCTGCTGCACGGTTTGCATCCGAAATGCGTGACGATTCCACACCATTCAATGCATCCGGGTCATCACTGACGATTGACAAGAATGCCGTCTTCTCTTCAGCCAATTGCTCAAAACGAGCCTTCAACCAATCTGGAAACTCTTTGAACGAATCCGCTGGTGCATTGAAATAACGGATTTTCCCTGTTTCTTCGTCGCTCCAGTTGACGAACACTTGCTTCGCTCCGGCCGCATAAGCAGCCTTCACCACGTGACGGACGAGTGGTGCCTGACTGATGTCAGCACGTACTTCTAATTGTTGACCAGGTTGAATGTTCACACCTTTTTTCACAGCTAATTCTGCATAGCGTGCGAAATCTGCCTCTGTCGGCATCGAAATCTTAGACATATGTATCGTTCCTCCTTTTCAGTTATCTTTATTTTCTTAAATTTCAGGAAAAGTTGCAACCAATGCGCAAAAACGGGCATATTAGTAGATGAAGAAAGAAGGAGGAATCCAAATGGCAGATTGGAAAACAACATACACACATTTTTTAAAACAAGCGAAAGAAGACATCCGCGACCGAGAACAATTGGGCGACTTGCTCGTTCAAGGTGAACGCGCACTCGCAAAAGTCACAGTCGATGTGGCATCCAATGAAATCAGTAACATCGAGCGTGAAGAAGAACTGACACTTTACTTCCAGATGAAACAAATGCTGAATATGTTACGCGCGCTTTACAATGAACAATTTGAGATGCAACCCGATAAACAAGAGGAACTTGTCGCGGCCATCCTATACTTCGTCTCCCCATTCGATGCGATTCCAGACGATGTCCCACTCGGACTTTTTGATGATGCTCAAGTCATCGATTACGTACATGAGCAATTAGCGAGTGATATCGATCGATTCCATAATGACATGTGAGACTTGAAATGACGTAAAAGTAGCAGTACGCTTGCAGAAGACTTACAAAAAGGAGGCGTCAGGCCTAGCCATTATCTATGTATGCAAAATCTCGAAAACGGGTTGCCCTTGAAACGGTACTGTTCATCATTGCCGGGACAATCCTTCAGTCTGTCTTTGTCAGCTTACTGCTCAAACCAAATGAAATCGGTTCTGGGGGAATCGTTGGAATCACGTTGATTACGAATGAACTGTTTGGAACCCCCATCGGTTTGACACAGCTCGTGCTTAATATCCCACTCTTTTTATTGGGACTAAAATATTTGGGACGTCGATTTATCTTGATGACAGGAATTGTCGTCGTACTTTCCTCTATCCTCATCGATAGTTTGCCAGTCTTGATTCCCCCGACCCCACTCGATGATCCGCTCGTCGCTTCGGTGTTCAGCGGAATCGTTTCAGGGCTTGGACTCGCACTTCTCCTCTTTGCAGGAGCTTCCACCGGTGGACTCGACATTCTAGGGAAAGTCATCTATATGAATAATCGAAACTTGTCGTTGCCTAAAATTTTTCTGACACAAGACATCATCGTCTATGTGTTGGTCTTCATCGTCTTTGACATCAAAGCTGTCATGTACGCGCTTGTGTTAAGCTTCGTCAGATCCCGTACGTTGCTTACGATTCATAAATTCTTCGCTGCCCAAAAGCAATGCTTCATCATTTGTCAAAAAGCAGACGAAATCAATTTGGTCATCAAGCAGAATTTGAAACGGGGCGTCACCATCATGGATGCGACAGGCGGATATTCGAACGATTCGAAAAAAATGCTGTACGTCGTCGTCCAGAACAATGAAATCCCACGCCTTCGTCAAATCGTGTCTGAAATCGATTCTGAGGCGTTTGTCACTGTGTCTGAAATCGATTCAGTCGTCGGAAACTTTAAAGAACACTCCTATACACTGTAAATCTAAAATTTTCGACAACAATATAGATTGTTGTCGATTTTTTTGTGTAATCTTCGTTCTCCTGTTCCGATAATAAATAAGAGCCCCATACATATAAAGAAGGAGGTGCATGAGTTGTCTGTTTACTCGTTGCGCCAATACGTTCCGGCGATTCTCATCGGAACTTTTTCTACCGGACTTTTATTTTTATTTTTGACCCCGCACGACTTACTACAGATCACGTTGTTCATCTATTATCTCGTCATATCAGGGGCAGCGATTGGCTTTAGCGGAGTAGCTATCTTTAAACATAGAGGTATGCGGCGTTTTATCCATATTTTGATTAGTGCAGGAAATGTATGCTTCACGCTGTACTTACTGATGCACTATCATTCAATCAACGACAATATGCAGTCCTTGTTGTTCCTCCAAAATTTCTTTTATTTAATCATGGCTTTAATCGTCATCACGCAATCGATTGAGTTTCGTACTTTGAAACTACGCACGTTCGATTTATTCGCCCTGTTCAGTTTCCTTTTGATTGGTGGTCTTCATATTTGGTTCTTTTCAACGCAAGACGTCTCACTCGTGTCACAGTTGAGCGGATTCGAAGAGCAAATGTTACTCATTAGCCTCTATATGATGCTGGCATTCCTCTACTTAAATCGAGTCGTCTCAGCCGGGCAACAGTTCCGGATTTTATTGCTCGTCGGAATTCTTGGATTCACGATCGCTTCGATTGCAAACACGTTGGTTGTCTTTTCCGGAATTACACATGAATTGATTCATCTGTTGCAAGTCAGTAGTATCTTGACCATCTCGATTAGCTACTGGGTCGATGATGTATCGGAAGATGCACTTGCCTACGATTCCATTGTCGATTATGTGCTGTATAGTGTGGTCGTCATGATGTTTTTACTCGCTTCCGATCGCCTTCTTGGAACATCCGTAATGGACTCGATGATTGCAAATGCTGTTCTCTTGTTGCTCATTCGTCAGTTTGTCGTCTCCAAACAGAACGCACTCATCAGTCATCGCTTGCATTCCGTCAACACAGATTTGGAAGTTGCCGTGTCGACCAAGGCACATGAATTAGAAATCCGTGAACAGCAATACCGTTCGCTTTTTGCCTACCATTCAGAACCGATATTCTTATTTGACTTGCATGGCGAAGTGTTATCTGTCAACGAGGCCGGCAGCTCTATCTTAGGACTGACAACCGAAACACTACTCGGCTCGAACATCTTAGACATCATTGAATCGAAAGACCGTGCACCTTATACCATCATTCTTCAAGAGTTGACGAACGGTCGTCCCCGAACAATCGATGTGCGTGTGATGACCGACGAAGGGGAAACACGCGTCTGGCAATTGGTCAACGTCCCAATGATCATCGAGGGAGAAGTCGAGGGCATCTACGCTATCGCTAAAGACATCACCCAGATGATCGAGCAACAAGAACAAATTCTGTATCAAGCTAAATTCGATAGTTTGACCGGTCTCCATAACCGCTACGCACTTCAAGAGCAAATCGAACGCTTGATCGAGGAAGGGCGTACGTTCACATTGATGTTTTCCGATTTGGATGGATTTAAAGAAATCAATGATCAATTCGGTCATCATATGGGTGACCAGTTATTACAACATATCGGAAAACGGCTGCGGACTGCACTCTTGCCGAACGAATATGCCGGGCGACTCGGGGGCGATGAGTTTATCGTCGTCGCGGAACATGGAGACGATGAGATGTTGACGGAACGATTGCGGCGGCTTGTCTATCGTCCCCCGTATTATATGGCCGGGACACTCGTCGAAGTCCATGCCTCGATCGGGATTGTCCGTTTCCCGGAGCATGGGAAAAAATTAAAGCACTTGCTCTCGAATGCCGATTTGGCGATGTATCGCGCGAAAGACAAAGGTCGTGACGAAACCGTCATGTTCGAACCAGAGTTACGGGAGGACAAAGAAGAGCGGAAAGTGTTGATGGAAGGGCTTGAAACCGCACTTGAAAAAGGCGAGATTTCCCTTTTCCTTCAGCCTCAAGTGGATGCCTCGACGAAAGCAATCATCGGAGCAGAGGCGCTCATGCGCTGGCAACATAACGGTGCGTTCATTCCACCAAGCCAGTTCATTCCGATTGCTGAAGAAACGGGACATATTCAGGATTTAGGTCGTTGGATGATTCATGAGACATTCCAATTGATTCACGTATTTGAACAAGGCGACATCCATTTACCGAAACTATCGGTCAACTTATCCGTCCGTCAGTTGTTTGATGAACACTTGATTGATTACTTGAAAACATTGTTCAAACGGTTCCCGATTGAACCGTCACGCCTTAATTTTGAGTTGACAGAAACCGTGGCCGCACATCATTCGGATCGTGTATTAAATCGCATTTTAGAGTTAAAAGCACTCGGCATCAAGCTGTCTATCGATGATTTCGGGACAGGGTACAGTTCACTCGCATATCTCGTCCGTTATCCAATCGATGAACTGAAAATTCCTCGTGAGTTCACGATGCAGCTTGAAGAGAATCGCGAATATCAAATGGTCACGACGACCATTGTCGCCATGGCACGCCAACTCGGTATGGCACTCGTTGCCGAAGGCGTCGAAACCGAGTACCAGGAGACGTTCCTTCGTAAAATCGGTTGTGACTCCATGCAAGGATATCGCTATGCGAAACCGATGCCGCTCGATGAATTTGTCATTTACTATATGAAACACACAACGCCTTGAACCGGTTATTCGGTTCAAGGCGTTTTTTCATCTCATCTCGTACACTTTGACTTCTCCCGGTTTCAAATCGACCACGAGATTCCAATTGTCATCAAACGAATGCTCCGCATACGGCCACGAATCAGGTGAATAGACCATCTCCGCAAAACGACTCGCATTCCAATTTCGACGTCTCACCCCATCAAGCGTGACAACTCCTCGTAGCGCATCTACCATGTTCGTATTCGCTACGATGAGCAACGTATCATTCGTTTCCGGTCGTAACCAAGCGAATCCAATGAACGGGGCGAACGGCTCATTTAAAACGAGCGGTTCAAAGTGATTCGGATCCACGAGCACATCTAACCATCGACGTCGAATTTCAGCCACTTGATGCATCACTTCAATCATTTCATCCCGTTCTGGATGATCCCAATGAAACTGATACGCATCAAAAAACGCAAGCTTGCCAAAATAAGGATCCGTCGGGAAGAGTTGATACGCCTCTTCCGGTCGACAATCGAGTCCAGTGTTCATCGGTTGTGTCTCATACAATTCGAGCCCCGAGTTCGTCATCGGAACCCCATTAGGCATAAATCCGTTCAACACCGTCAACAAACGGCTTGCTTTTCGTCCGCCTTCCCGTGTCGCGAGTCGTCGCGTATCTGCCGTTTCACCTGCTGCAAATACCGGAAGAGGTAAAAAGCGTGAATCGTATAAGAATTGATGGGTTTCATGCGTCTTGAATCGCGGTTCTTTATAAAAACCATATCCGATAATCATATTATAGCCAGCGTCCTTCGCCGCCCAGGCTCCGGACTCGATGAGTTCTTCAGCGATAAAGCTGAAATTCGAATCGATGGCACGCGGTTGTTCCAAAATTCGTTGTGCTAAATCGACCGGAAGGGCATGACCCATATCAATACGCGCTCCATCTATACCGTATTCCCGTTGATAGTGAGGAATGATATCAGCGAGCATCTCCCAAAGGGGTTCATTGATCTCATTTCCTCGGAATTGATTGGATTTGATCGAGTCAAACAGGATATAAGGTGCAATGTTCGCATCGTTCACATAAGGTGCCGCTGCAAGCGGATGGTCTAAGAAAAGTCGGAAATAGGTTACGTCTGACCATGGTGGTTGCGGGTCATTGATACAATCCGAGAAAGCAGGTGCAGTTGTCAAGCCGAACTCTCGTTCAATCATCGCCAATACGTTTTCTTCTGGATGCTCGAGCAACGTGTTACGTACACGATCCCACTTCTCCGCATCAATCAAGTTCGGTGCCATGGAAAACCGTCGCAAGTGTTGCCATACGTCTTCTGAGTTATACACCATCGGCAAGAAAGCAAATTCCGGTTTGACGTTCTCCCCAATGCCCGGAACATATGGCGGATGATAGTAATCGACTTCCGTCAAGGGAATCCAGTAAAACCATTCCGGGTTTTCTAAGATGAGACGGTTATCTCGGGCACACGTCCGCGGGATGACATCGATGACGACACGAATCCCTACCATGTGACAGGCCTCCACGAATGCGGCAAATTCTTCTTCGACCGTCATCTCGTCACCAGTTAACGTTTCCTTCAACTCTTCATCGATTGCGAAAAAGTCTTGCACGGCATAAGGAGAACCGAATTCACCCTTCTTGTTTTTATGGCTGTGTTGCGAAATCGGCAAGAGGAATAATGTATCGATCCCCATATAGAGAAGATGTGGAATCAATGCAAGCGCTTTCAAAAAAGTGCCTGTGTCTTTCATTCCCACTGAATTCTCCCTTTCAACGTAACCCGACCCGTCATGGTCCCATGAGGTCGATGTACGAACTTGCATGGAGTAGACCGATGCCCGTTTGATCCAATCCCCCCCGGTTTGTAAATGTCCGTCTGCAAGCGCAATGGAAGTACGATAGTCGCGACTTTCATGTGCATACGGGAAAATCGTTTTTTCAATCGTTTCCAACAAGAAATCATATGGATTGACACGTTCCACCCCATCTCGAACCGGCTCGGAATGGAAACGCATACGATTCCAAAGACTCGGAATCTCATAGGTAAGATTGGTTCGCTTGTTTCGTAAAACCTGGCACAGCTTGTGTAACGTCGAGTTCTCTGACATATTGACTCTCCTTATGCATCTAATTGTCTTCTCTCATCAAGAGACACTACTCTTAATGATTATACATTTCCCCGTTTTTTCCTTTTTCAAAAAAATATTTTCTGTCGTTTTTTACAAAATCATGTACGATGTAGAAGAAAGGAGGGTCACGATGTCACAACGAAAATGGATTTTATTATGGATCAGTTTATCAATCTTATCTATTTCGATTATTTTTATTTTTATTTTTCAATTGAAAGAAACAAATGAGCGTCTCGAAACCATTCAAGGCGAACAACTCGACTCCTATGAATCGATTGAAGACGTGATGTATTATAACGTCGAACGGGCAAATGCCATCCGTGGATTACTCGCATATGAAGACAGACACTTTTTAGAGATGTACTATAGCATGTCTCGACAAGCCAAAGACCTTAAACAATCCATCATCGATGACCCGGACACACCGAGCTCTGTCCTCGATTTACTCGAACGAGATGCCATTTGGGAAAAGGAAGCCGACCGCGTTCTCGTCATCTATGAAGAAGGCGACTTAGTGAAAGCGACGGCTGTCGCAGAAACGATGACAGAACTTCGGCAAACGATTTTAGAAGATTTACGGTCTCTCAAACAAATGCAATACAAAGACATTCATAAAGAGTTGATTGCGGCAGAGAATCAAGTATCTTTCTTGACACAAGTCCTTTTCACCATCACTTTTTTACTTCTTGCTATTATTGTCATCCTCACCTTTATGTTGTTGCGCATTAAAACGCATCACGACAGAATCGAATAAAAAAAGAAGTGTCTCAGGTACAAAACCGAGACACTTCTTTCATGATGTCATACGAAGTAACCGCGTCGCGTTCGCGATGGCAAGAAGCGCCACTCCCACGTCCGCAAATACCGCTTCCCACATCGTTGCGATGCCGAACAATCCTAAAAGCATGACAAGTGCTTTGATTCCAAAGGCAAGGAAAATATTTTGCCAGACGACGCGCTTCGTTCGTTTGCTTAACTCAATGGCCCGAATGACATCTGTTGGCGCATCATGCATCAATACCACGTCCGCCGCCGTGACTGCTGTATCGCTTCCGACGCCACCCATGACGAGACCGACGTCTGCCCGGGCCAAAGCCGCCGCATCATTCATACCATCCCCGACAAAAGCAACTTTACGCGTTCCGACCATCCGTTCGATTGCCTCCACTTTCTCGTGCGGAAGCAACTCCCCTCGTACTTCATCCAATCCGAGTTGCTTGCCAATTTTTGTAGCGACTTCTCGACGATCTCCAGATAGCATGACCGTCTGGATTCCGATTCGTTTCAATTGTTCGATTGCAGCCATCGCATCCGGCTTTACCGTATCCATCAGTTCGATTCGTCCAAGCCAACGATTATTCTTCATCACGTGTACATTCGTCCCGATTGATGAATCTTCAATCACTTGACCTAACCGTTCCATGTAACGGGCACTCCCTACATACACCTCATCGTCACCATCTCGTGCACGGAGACCATATCCCGGCTCCTCTTGAATCGAATCAAACGATTGAACCTCCCCGGCACGACGGACGATTGCTTGCGCAAGAGGATGATTGGATGCTTGTTCGACACGGGCAGCTAACCGTAACAGTTCATCGCTAGTGATGCCGTCTGTCGTCACGATATCGGTCACTTCAAATCGCCCGGTCGTCAATGTTCCTGTTTTATCGAAGACCACTGCATCCACTTCAGTCAATGTATCAAGGAACTCGCCACCCTTTACAAGAATCCCTTGTTTCGATCCAGAACCGATCCCCCCGAAATAACCTAACGGGATTGAAATCACAAGTGCACAAGGGCAACTGATGACGAGAAAAATCAAGGCCCGGTAAATCCATTCATTCAAGTCCCCTACAAACAAGGGTGGAACGAATGCGACAAGTGTCGCCATGACTACCACAATCGGTGTATAGACTTTTGCCAAGCGCGTGATCATTTGTTCCGTTTTTGCTTTCTTTCCATTCGCCTCTTCGACGAGAGCAATCATTTTTTGAAGGCTTGATTCAGCCGCGAGCTTTGTCGTTTCAACGATGAGACGCCCCTCGATATTGACCATACCTGCCAACACTTCCTCGCCCGCGCTAACTTGCCTTGGAACGGATTCACCAGTCAATGACGACGTATTTAAAGAGCTCGCCCCACTCACGACGAATCCGTCCATCGGGACTAGTTCTCCTGAACGAATGACGAGGTGTGACCCGACCGTTACTTCTTCCGGCAATCGTTCCATTTCCTGACCCGCCTCGAGTACACGCGCCCGGGTCGGTTTCATATTCAACAAGGACTGAATCGATTTTCGGGAGGCGCGTACCGCCCGTCCTTGCACGTATTCCCCAAGTTGATAAAACAGCATGACCGCCACCGCTTCCGGGTATTCCGAAATGGCGAATGCCCCGATTGTCGCGATGGTCATTAAAAATTTCTCGTCAAACCATTCCCGGTTCCATATGTTCCGGACCGCACCGTATACGACGTCGTAACCAGCAAGTGAATATGCCGCAATATATCCTAAAATCGAATCTGTCCAAATGGCAATTGAAAAAATAAAAGCGGCCATAAGGAATCTCCAAAGCGTCCAATCTCGTTCTTCGGTTTGATCGTCGTCTTGTTTTACAAACTTCGCTCCCGGTTCAATCCGTTCCATCGTCTGCTCAATCGACTGAAGCGTCTTGTCACGGTTTGACGGGTCCACCCACTCAATCACCATACGACTCGTCGCAAAATCAATTTGACAAGATGCGACTTCTTCACGTTTCGATACATCTCGCTCAATCTTAGCTGCACAATTCGTACAGGTAATACCGGACACAGGTAATACGTCTCGATTTCTCATGATATCCCCCTAACATTCAAACGTTCATTTGAATATATCATAACGTGAATTTTAATCGAAGACAAGTACCAAAAAAATGACCGCCCCTCGAATGGAGACGGTCATTGAACTTAAACGTCTTTTTGTTCTTCACTGTGTGTCAATGCAATTTCAACGAGCTGTCTCACATGCTCATCATCCAATGAATAATAAACGACTTTCCCTTCTTTACGATACTTTACCAACCCTTGTTCGAGTAATGTCCGTAAATGGTGAGATGCGGTCGCGTTAGAGTGACCGATAACGGCCGCCACATCGCATACACATAGTTCATGTTCGAGCGTCAACACATACAGCACTTTTAGACGGGTCGGATCAGCGAACGCTTTAAACAAACGACTGACTCGAGGCGCATCTAATTGCGCCAAGGCGGTTTGTAGCGTTGGAACGTCCTCTGATTGAATCCCAATCGTTTCACACTGTGGCACTTTCATTTTTTTCACCTCGTCTTTTGATGAGTATAGTGTAGCAAAAAATCCTGAATATATCTGTTATATATTATAGTTGACTTTATTCCATCTGTTATAATACAATCATGACAACAACCAATACCGTGACACATCTACGAAGGAGGCATTTTCATATGAATGAATGGGCAAGCCGACTCGAATCATCTGTCGAGTTTTATCAAAAACTACCGGACAAAACGTGCCAGGAATGCGGGAAGCATATGGATGAACAGTGCGAGTCATACGAAACGACTTGTGCTTCATGTACCGAGAAGCTTCAACTTGCAGAATAAAACAACGCCCCTTCGAAATGGAAGGGGCGTTGTTTTAGATTGACCATCCGATATAAGCAGCCAGTATTCCAAACAGATATGTCGCAAGGAGATAAAGTCCGAATCGAATCCAGTCTTTTGTCGCAAACCGCATCAATTCAAGTTTCAAAGTCGAAAACGTCGTAAACGACCCTAAAAATCCAATCCCTAAAAAGAGAAGGAGCGACGGATGGCTCGTGTGGGCATATAAATACCCAAGACCAAACGAACCCGACACATTGACGAATAATGTTGCAAATGGAAAGGTGGAATCAGACCACCGTTTCATCAGTTGACCGATAGCAAAACGACACATCGCACCAAAAAAGGCACCTGTCGCAATCCACATGATTGTCACTCTATTTCACCTCACCTTTTCGTCTCACGCCGACACGATAACCAAGCCATGAGCTCCCGAGTCCAAGCGTGATACTCAAAAAGACGTATAGAAGCGCCAACCCTATCCGACTTTCGTCTAATAATCGAATCGTTTCAACGCTAAACGTGGAGAATGTAGTGAAGGAACCAATCATTCCAGTCCCCACAATCGTGACGAATTGAGGAGAAAGTTTACCCGTTCGAAGAAACATGTGAGTCAACCACCCTAATAAAAAACTACCGCTGAGATTGATGAGCAATGTCGAAACCGGGAATGCGCTCGGTCCAATCGAATCGATCATCATACCAAGGCCATAGCGTGCCAAAGCACCGACCGCCCCTGCCAATCCGACATATATGTAAATCATCCAACTCCTCCTCCACGAAAAAGACACCTGCTAGGCAGGTGTCGATTGAACTGACTTCATTATACCAAGCTGACGCTTCTTACGAAATAGCTGCGGGA
This sequence comes from Exiguobacterium sp. N5, assembly GCF_025842465.1. GTDB lineage: Bacteria > Bacillota > Bacilli > Exiguobacteriales > Exiguobacteriaceae > Exiguobacterium > Exiguobacterium profundum. The sequence continues at coordinate 64,673 of NZ_JAPAEP010000003.1, read as the reverse complement.
GCCAATACGGCTTCGATTGCTTCGAATGCTTGGTCGAGTTCTTCTTTCGTGATCACAAGCGGTGGTGCCAATCGAATCACGGTTTCATGTGTTTCTTTACAGAGAAGTCCCCGCTCTTTTAGCGCCTCACAATAAGGACGAGCCGACTCCGTCAACTCAATGCCGATAAAGAGTCCACGTCCGCGAACGTCACGAATCATCGGATTGTCGATCGACTTCAAGCGATCCATGAAGTACGTCCCGAGTTCTAGCGAACGTTCCGGTAGGTTTTCTTCTTCTAACACTTCAAGAGCCGCGACGGAGACAGCCGAAGCAAGCGGGTTTCCACCAAACGTCGACCCGTGCGAGCCTGGGTTGAAGACCGAAAGAATCTCCTGATCAGCTGCAACACATGAGATTGGGAAGACTCCGCCTCCGAGTGCTTTTCCGAGAATATACATATCCGGTGTGACGTCTTCCCACTCGATGGCAAACCACTTTCCAGAACGACCAAGTCCAGACTGAATTTCATCTGCGACGAAGAGGACATTATGTTCTTTACAGAGCTCAGATGCCCGCTTCAAATAACCAGCCGGCGGAATGATGATTCCAGCTTCCCCTTGAATCGGTTCAACGATGAACGCAGCTGTATTCTCTGTGATCGCCGCTTCGAACGCGTCGATATCACCGTATGGCACAACTTTGAACCCTGGCAATAATGGTCCGAATCCACGCTGATATTCCGCTTCTGTCGACATCGACACAGCAGCCATCGTCCGTCCATGGAAGTTTCCTGAGCAGACGATGATTTCCGCTTGTCCCGGAATGCCCTTCACGTCATATGCCCAACGACGTGCTGTCTTCACGGCCGTCTCGACCGCTTCTGCACCCGTGTTCATCGGTAACACCATCTGTTTCTTTGTAAGCGTTACCACTTTGTCGTAAAAACGTCCGAGTTGATCGTTATAAAAGGCGCGCGACGTCAACGTGATCTTATCCGCTTGATCTTTAAGCGCTTGGATGATCTTTGGATGACAGTGTCCCTGATTGACAGCAGAGTATGCACTTAACATATCCATGTAGCGATTCCCCTCAGGATCGGTTACCCAAATCCCTTTCGCCTCCGAAATAACAATCGGTAGTGGATGATAGTTATGTGCCCCGAACTTCTCTGTCAATTCAATCACATCATGTGTTTTTGACATATTGTTTCCCCCTTATTCAAAACTATCTTACTCTTTCAGTATATGACGTCCCTCTTTCTTTTGACAATGACGAACTTAAGCATTCCTTGAATTGGCAAAATCAGGTACACTGACATTAGAATATGCATTTAGCATGACAGATTGGAGGAAATGATGTGGCTTCATTGCGTGATTTACCAGTAGATGAATTCATCGATGCTTTATCTGTTCCGTGTTGTTATATTTCTCAAGATGGTACGGTCCTATTATGGAATACGCATGCCGAAGTTTTATTCGGCTGGGAACGTGACGAAGTCCTCCATCAACCGCTGCCGGTCGTCCGGCAATTAGATCATGCTCTCGAAACATGGTCTCCGCTCCTCCTTCAATATCCATTCTCGACAACGGCGATGACGCCGTTTCAACATAAAGATGGCTCCGTCATCTATGCGACTGCCTACCTGCAATCTTTTTCGCTCGAAGGGATCTATGGTTATTTTTTAGCGTTTCTCCCAAAAGGATTTGGACCGCTCATCAGTACAGAACAGTTCAATCTACTTCATCATTTTCAAGAGATGATCAAACAGTCCACACATTACTTGGCGACAAATGCGAAAGGCGAGATTGTAGACATCAATCCTTCGTTATGCCGTCTACTCGATGCGACGGAGCAACAGCTAATCGGACGCGAATGGTTCGAACTCATTCATGATTCAAGTGAACAAGACGGGATTTCGCGTAACGTTTTAAAATCACTGGCGACCAATCGGATTTGGAACGGTGAGATGCCGATCTCCTGTAAGCAACATGAGTCAGAGCCGTGTTGGCTTAACTTGACCGTCGTACCGATTGTTAGTGAGAAGAATGAAGTGATTCAATATACCGCATTCGGATTTGATGTCTCGGAAAAGAAGCGTCTTGAAAAAGAAGTCCAGTTCCTCGCTTATCAAAATGAGTTGACCGGACTTTATAATAAAAAAGGGTTTTTACGTCGCTACGACTCAATCCTTCGACAAATCGATGAGCGAGAAGGTCTCCTTCATATTGCCTTGTTTGATATCGACCGCTTCAAAATTATCAATGAGTCATTCGGGTCTCGCGTTGGGAACGAACTTCTCATCCAAATCAAAGAGCGCGCACTGCATCTCATTCCGGAGTCCGCTCTTTTATTCCATCCTACGGGCGGACTGTTCGGTGTCATGTTCTTCGAGGAATCGAAAGAAGAAGTGTTCCAAGTACTCCGACATCTGCAACACGAACTGCAACGTCCGTTCCGGATTTACCATCACTCCATCATGGTATCGATTTCGATCGGATGCGTATTTTATCCGTCTTCGACAAGTTCACTCGAGGAACTGTATACACGTGCTGAAAGTGCCCTCTTCAAAGGGAAACAGATCGGCGTCGGTACGATTCAATTTGTGACAAAAGATATGGATGCCGCTTTCTCGAGACAAATCCATATTGAGAAGGCGATGTACCGAGCCCTTGAAGAAAAGCATTTTTATCTTGAGTATCAACCAAAGTATGAACTCGCCACAGACCGGCTCATCGGTTTTGAGGCACTCCTTCGTTGGCATCACGACGAACTGGGACAAATTCCGCCTTCAGAGTTCATTCCGCTCGCGGAAGAGATGGCACTCATCGTTCCCATCAACAACTGGGTCATCTTAGAGGCAACGAAACAACTGAAAGCCTGGAAAACCGAGTTCGATCAACCGCTCTCGATGGCAATCAACATTTCGCCTAATCAATTCCGAAGCGACAGTTTTTTGAATACGTTACGAAACATCAAGCAACAACTCCAGCTCGACCCGGCAGACGTCATTTTGGAGATCACGGAAAGTCTTGTCATGCAACAAACTGATGAAATCATCGAACGCATGGAACAAATCAAGCGCTTGAACTATCGACTGTCGATTGACGATTTCGGAACAGGCTTCTCGTCCTTGCAGTATTTGAAGTCCTTCCCGGTCGATGAACTCAAAATCGATAAAGTCTTTCTCGATGATTGGATGGCGTCCAAATCTCATCTCCTCGATGTCATCGTCCATCTTGGGAAGAGTTTAAATCTCCACGTCGTCGCAGAGGGAGTCGAAGATGAAGAGATGTTGGCACACTTAAAGTCGACAGATTGCGATTCTTTCCAGGGCTATTTATATGCGAGACCTGCTTCACCAAGTGTAATCGAACAATTACTCCGATCATCAAAAAACTCACCGGACGCTTGAGACGCCGGTGAGTTTTCTTATAGGGCAATCGCGGCTGTCCAAAGTCCATAAATGCCATAGGTCGCACATAATAGAATAATCAAGGCAATCATCGACTGGGTACGGGTCAAGAACGGTCGTCCTTGTTCCCGTTCTGCCAAAAGAAAGACGAAGATGCCAGGTGCGTATAGAATCATCGCAATCAAGACATACTCGAATCCTGAAGCATAGAGTAACCAGGCGGCGTATAGCGAGGCAATCCCGGAAACGACCATCATCCGTAGCGACGTCGCCCGCTTCGCCTCCATCCATCCATAGAGTGCCGAGAATAGATAAGGAACGAGTGCTGCGATTCCAGCGATGCTTGAAAGCACGAGATACGTCTGTTCTGAAAACAAGGCGATGGCCGTGACCACTTGAGTGAACGCTTGGGTGATGAATAGCGCGTTCACTGGTGTTTCGTTCGCATTCAAACGGTGAAATACTTTCGGAAACACCCCATCCCGGCTCGCCACGTACGAAATCTCCGTCGCTAAAATCGTCCAGCCGAGCAATGCGCCTGTTAATGATACGAGCAGTCCGATGTTAATCAATGTTGCGCCGAACGGGCCGACGACCGCTTCTAACACATATGCCATCGACGGTTCAGGCAACGCAGCGAGTTGCTCCTGTGTCATGACACCAAACGAGAAGATGGAAATCATCATGTAAATCAATAACGTCCCAATCAGGCCAATGACCGTGGCACGACCGACATCTTTTTTGTGACGTGCGCGCGATGACAATACGACCGCTCCCTCGATACCGACAAATGCCCAGAGTGTGACGAGCATCGTCGACTTCACTTGTGGAAACACATCCGCCCAAACAAACCCTGTTTCTCCCCAAAAATCGACTTGGAACGTATCTATTTTAAACGCGAATAGGATCAACACAATGAACAAGATAATCGGGACGAGTTTCGCAATCGTTGTCACGATATTGAGAAGTGCCGCTTCACGCATCCCACGTGAAATGAGCCAAAATAAGCCCCAAATCAAAACGACACTCACGAACAAGCGAAACAGTCGGTGTTCTGCTGAGAATATAGGAAAAAAATAAGCCAATGTACTGAAAATCAATGTGATATTGGCTACCGTCCCAATCCAAGCCGACATCCAGTACCCCCATCCGCTGTTGAATCCCACAAACTTCCCGAAACCTTCACGGGCATAGGCGTAAATTCCGCCTTCTAGCTCTGGTCGCGTGTTTGCTAAAAACTGAAACACGAAGGCGAGCATAATCATGCCGACACCCGTAATCCCCCATCCAATTAAAACTGGTCCGACCCCTGCCCCTTGTGCCATTGCACCAGGCAGGTTAAACGCACCTCCACCAATCATGGTCCCGACGACCATTGCCGCAAGACCGAAAAAGCCGATTCCGGCTGAATGTTGTTTCAAGTTAACGCCTCCACTACTATCCTATCTGTACGAATAACTATACAAAAATATTGTATAATCATTCGTTGATTTTTCTATTCTACTTCCTGAAAGGATTGATGAATAGTCATTCTAAATAAGTTTATATTTTCGGATAATTTGAAAAATTCCGTTGCATATTCATGTCAGATGTAGTTTAATTACAACATATTCTAAATTATCAGAATTTTCGGGAGGTTGTATGATGCGTAACAAAAAATGGTTAGCGTTATCGGGGGTCGCATTATTGGCGACGGCTGCTTGTAGCACAGGAGATGACTCATCAAGTTCAGAAGGTTCATCTTCGAGCGATGCGAAAAAAGAAATCACAATGGTATCGGCGACGGACTTGCCGCAGCTCGATCCGACACTGACAACAGACTCGACATCGATCATCGTGACAAACAACGTGTTCGAAGGATTGTATCGTCTAGATGAGAACAACCAACCGACACCGGGGATTGCCGAAGATGTCGAAGTATCTGAGGATGGACTTACATACACGTTCAAGTTACGTGACGCAAACTGGTCAGACGGTTCTCCAATTACAGCTGAAGACTTCGTTTACTCTTGGAAACGTGCCCTCAATCCTGAAACAGGTGCGGAGTATGCCTATATTCTTCAAGACTTGAAAAACGCGAACAAAATCCTTGCGGGTGAAATGTCGCTCGACGACCTCGGCGCAAAAGCGATTGACGAAAAAACGCTTGAAGTACAATTGGAAGCACCAGCTCCTTATTTCTTAGGTTTGACTGGATTCCCAACGTATATGCCGCAAAAACAAGAGTACGTCGAAGAGCAAGGCGAAGAGTTCGCAACATCTGTCGACAAGACACTCTATAACGGACCTTACGTCTTGAGCGAGTGGCAAGACAATGCAGGATGGGTGTACAAGAAGAACCCTGAATATTGGGATGCTGAAAACGTCAAGATGGACACGATCAACGTCAAAGTCGTAAAAGACGTATCGACTGGGGTCAACTTGTTCGAGTCGGGTGAAGCGGACTACACGCTCCTCTCTTCTGAATTCGTTCCGCAATTCGAAGACAGCGACGAGTTCAAAACGCGTGCCGATGCTCGAATCAACTTCCTTCGTTTCAACCAAAAGAACGAAGCGCTCCAAAACGTCAACATCCGTGAAGCACTTGCGAAAGGATTCGACAAACAGAGTGTGACAGATGTCATCTTAACAGATGGATCGCAACCGGCGAACTATATCGTAGCGAAAGACTTCACGTTCACAGAAGACGGAGCTGACTTCCGTGAGAAGTATCCAGACCTCCTCAACTACAACGTAGATGAAGCAAAAGCCGCGTGGGAAAAAGGATTAGAAGAATTAGGTGTTGAAACAATCGAACTCGAGTTCCTCTCACGTGACGAAGAAGCGTTCAAGAAAGTGAACGAGTTCATCAAAGGCGAACTTGAGAAGAACTTGCCTGGTTTGACACTTAACATCAAACAGCAACCGTTCAAAAACTTCCTTGATCTTGAAGGGAAAGGCGAATATGACGTTTCTGCAGCTGGTTGGGGCCCTGACTATCAGGATCCGATGACATACCTCGACATGTGGGTCACAGACGGACCGTTTAACCGTATGGAGTACTCGAATGACGAATACGATCAGTTGATTCAATCTGCGAAGAAAGAAGCCGATCAGATGAAACGTTGGGAAGCAATGCAAGAAGCAGAACGCATCCTTCTCGAAGAAGACTTTGCCATCGCTCCGATTTATCAAAAAGGTGAGGCATACTTAGAGCGTTCAAACATCGAGAACATGTACCGTCACCCGTTCGGTGCCGATGCAAGTTTCAAGTGGCTTGACGTGAAATAATGATTGTAACCTCCTTGATTCCTACATGGACCAGGGAGGTTTTTCTGTCGTGAAAGTCTCTCTATAAAGAGTTTGACACTGCGGTTCACCTTATTAGCTGTCACGATCTGCATCATGAATGTATCTGGATTGGATGACAAGCACATCTACTTCGCCTCCATTTTGGTTGCTCGAGACACCTTGGTTTTCTTTGTACGTCATTCATCTTCATTACCACAGCCTATCACTGTACATCATAGTTCCCTTTTGGTTCATTCTCGGTAAACTACTCGACCGTCTCACTTATGCAGTGACAACCGCACATAAAAAATGACTTCCATCGATTTGATGGAAGTCATTTTCATATATCACGCCTCACGCTTTGCGCGAAGTTCTGCAGGTACTTTCCCACGTTTTGAAATCACTTCTGCGATTCCAACCAATACGATGAACGAAATCAATGCAGCGAAGAATCCGATCCAAATCGACGCTGTAATCCCGAGCACCAAGTAACCAATCGCCGAGATGACCGCTGCAAGAATAGCGTACGGCAATTGTGTCACCACGTGGTCGATATGGTGTGAGCCCGCTCCTGTTGAGCTGAGAATCGTTGTATCTGAGATTGGTGAACAGTGGTCACCGAACACCGCTCCGGCCAATACAGCCGCAAGTGACGCGAGAAGGAGTTCTGGTTCAACGGCCATGATCAAGTCGGCACCGATTGGAAGCATCAAACCAAATGTTCCCCAACTCGTTCCTGTCGAGAATGCCATGATTCCGGCAATCAAGAAGAGAAGGAGTGGCAAGTAAGATGCAGCGATTGTATCTGTCACGAAGCTCGCCAAGTATTCACCAGTCTTCATGTCGCTGATGACCGCAATGATTGTCCAAGCAAACAAGAGAATCAAGACAGCCGGCCACATGGCACGAACGCCTTCCCATGCCGCTTTTCCATAGTCACGTGTTGGGATTTTACGACCAATGAGAAGCAAGAATGCGACAATCAAACTGATGACAACACCCGCAACGAGTGAGCGTGTCACGTCTGTCGATTCGAAGGCTCCAATCAACGAGAAGTCTTGACCGTCAGCCGCGAGCGCTTGACCACCCGTGTAAAGCATCGCTGACACTGTCGCGATGATAAGCGTGATAATTGGTACGATCAAATCACGTACTTTTCCACCTTCGTGCTCGTGTAAATCTTCGCTCATTCCCATCGGCTTTCCTTTTGCCGAATCATACAACTCCCCTTGGAGGGCACGAAGTTCGTGCGTGCGCATCGGTCCGATGGCAAGTCCAGTGAATGCCACATATGCTGTCAAGAGTAGTGCGAAGACGGCATAGAAGTTCATTGGGATGATTTGAATGAATGCAGAGAATGACGAATAGCTGTCAATCGAGTATTTTGCCAAAATACCTGCGATGATGGCGATGATATATGCACCCCAACTTGAAAGCGGGCTGATGACACAGACAGGTGCTGCCGTTGAGTCAATCATGTAAGCCAACTTTGCACGTGAGATGTTTTTACGGTCTGTGAGTGGACGACTGATGTTTCCGACCGCCAAGCTATTGAAGTAGTCATCGATAAAAATCAAAATACCAAGTCCGAATGAGACGAGACGTGCACCGCGTGCTGTCTTGACGTTCGCCGCAGCCCATTCACCAAATGCGCGTGCGCCACCTGACGTTTGAATGATTGACGATAAAATCCCGAGAAGGAGCAAGAACGCAATCAACAAGACGTTCCATTCGTTGATGGCTCCATCCGCCCAGAATAAAGCGATGATGTTCGACCACAAGTATTGAATCGAATCAATTGGATTGAAGTTATGCAAGAGAAGGACTCCTGCGATAATCCCGACACCGAGTGATGGGATGACCTTTCGTGTTGTGATTGCCATAATAATTGCAAGTAATGCCGGTACGAGTGAGAGTACCGATGTTGAATAATCTACCATGCTGAATTCCTCCTTTTTTATTAGGATGAGGCCCCCCTATGCTTAAAAAAACGCAAAGCGAGGGCATCGGCAACAAAGCCGACACCCTCGCTGGATGTTCCGTCTTTCTTAGCCGACTTGGAGCGCTCCATACGTAAATATGTATGGCAGTCCGACGGGTATTTCCCGTCAGCCCAGCACAACCCCACGGACATGGTGTTGCACTTCGGCGATCCTGCCTTTTTGTAGTCCTCATCGTTGTCATCCTCCGACTACTTACTCATCAGCATCGCACCTCTACCTCATCGATAGCACGAATATTCATTTAAAGTTACGTCTAAATTATCACAGGTTGGTGTCACATATCAATAGTTTTTTTCATCACGAATGATTCGCTTCAAGACAGCGAGTGCTTCTTGGTCATTCGTTTCCACCGCTTTAAAGAAATCGTTGAAGAAGTGATACAACACGAATCGGTCAGCGTGAGACTTCGTCTGTTCTTTAATCGTAGAGAAAATAAGTCGTCGTAAACGACGTTTTGTCTGTGTTTCTTCTGGTAGTTCTTCGCATCGGTCCTTGAAAGCACGATATACAGAATTGATCAATTCCTCATGTTCATCATACGACCGATTGTAAGCAACTTGTTCCATCTGTAATATCCCCCCTTTCAATGTTGACCCGATGAAACTTGACGTAACTATACCAACTTCCCGTCACGCATTCAATCGTTATCGGCGGTTCTTAACAAAAATCATACGTTAGACCGAGTCAAGCGTTGATGAATGAGAACGTGGTCACGTCGAACAATCCCATATCGGTCAATTTCAAGTCAGGAATGACCGGTAAGGCGAGGAAGGACATCGTCAAATACGGATTGAAATGACGATGGGCTCCCACGACATCTAGCGCATCATTGAGCTGTTCCAGAATCTCTGCCACTTCACGATATGGTCGCTTCGTCATCAGTCCACCAATCTCGAGCGGAAGGACGGCAAGCACTTCTCCTTCCGATACGGCGACGACCCCTCCCCCTACTTTTTCAAGAGTTCTCGCCGCGAGCAACATGTCTTCCGGGCTGACCCCGGCGACGACCAAGTTATGGCTGTCATGGGCAACCGTGGCTGCTAGGGCACCTCGTTTCAAGCCGAATCCCGTTACCGGGGCAAGAGCCATATGGCCTGTCCCATGATGGCGTTCGATGACGGCAAGCGTCGCGATATCCTGCGATAAATCTACGCCTGATGCGTCTGGTTGGAACGTGAGACGCTGTCGTTTCGTCAACAAGCTGTTCGGAAGCACTTGAATGACATCGATTTCTTCTTCACTTGCGGCAAGTCGGAACGACTCGGCGGTCAATTCGGGTAAAGCGAGCTCACCTTTCATCGGTTTTGGCACTTCAATCCCTTCCGATTCAAACGTCGCATTCCCCTTCTCCGCAACGAGCGTACCATTCACATAGACTTGTTCGATTTTTACCGATTCGACGTCTGACAAGATAACGAAGTTCGCCTTCTTACCAGGTGCAATGGCCCCGACCTCTTTTAATCCATAGGCCTCTGCGGCATGTAGACTTGCGATGGCATAGGCCGTTTCCGGCTTAACCCCTTGCTTGATGGCGGTACGGATGTTGTAGTCGATTCCACCTTCCGCGACCAAGTCATCCAAATGCTTATCATCCGTACAGAAAAGGAAGCGGTGGGCATTGCTTTCCGTAACGGCTAGGCTCACCTTCTCCACGTTTCGAGCAACGGACCCTTCCCGAATTTGAACGTAGAATCCACGTCGCACTCGTTCAATCGCCTCTTCCGCAGTCGTACATTCATGATCCGTCATGATTCCTGCAGAACGATAGACGTTCAATTGGTCTGGGCCAAGTCCCGATGCGTGTCCGTCGACCACTTTACCCGCTTGTTCCGTCTGCGCGATCTTTTGAAGCATGTCTTCACTTCCAGCTTCAACTGATGGATAGTCCATGACTTCACCTAGGCCATGCACCCCTGGATCTCCTAAAAACGGTACCAAATCTTCTGCATACAGTTTTGCGCCCGCATGTTCGAACGGTGTCGCTGGTACACAACTCGGAAGCATCATCCGAACGTCGAGTGGAAGACCTTTCGCATCTGCTAACATGTACTCAATCCCGAGTGCTCCGTTCACATTCGCAATCTCATGAGGGTCAGCAATCACCGTTGTGACACCAAGTGGTAAGACTGCTTTCGCAAATTCATGCGGGGGGACCATCGATGACTCGATATGGACGTGCGAATCGATAAAGGACGGTGCAAGCGTCCACGTCGGATCGTGATACTCGACCTCTCCATCGTACCCTTCCCCAATAGCCACGATATATCCTGCGTCGATGGCGACGTCTGTACGAATCGTCTCACGACTGTACACGTCAATCACTGCGACGTCTTTAAAGACGACGGCCGCTTTCTTTTTCTTTGCGGCGATGTCAATCAAATGTTGTTTCTCCATCTCTCGATCTCCTTATTCAATGTATTTTAACTATCTTACCAAGAATATTCTTTTCGTTGCAATTTCTTTTTCAAGTTGTGCGACAATGATAACATATCTTTCTGAAAGGGGTTACAACGATGCAATACAAATTAGGAGAGTTGACACCAAAAGTCGATCCGACGACTTATCTTGCACCAGGGGCACACGTGATTGGAGACGTGACCATCGGTGCTCACTCGGGAGTATGGTTCAATACCGTCATCCGTGGAGACGAAGGACCCATTCAAATCGGTTCATACGTCAACATTCAGGATGGTTCGATGATTCATCAATATGAAGGCTCACCGACAATCATTCATGATCGCGTCTCGATTGGCCATATGGCGATGATTCACGGCTGTGAGATTGAAGAAGATTGCTTGATTGGCATGCACGCTACCGTACTCGATGGGGCGAAGATTGGAAAAGGGTCCTTTGTCGCTGCCGGTGCGCTCGTCACACCAAACATGCAGATTCCTGAAGGGGTGATGGTCATGGGCGTCCCAGCAAAAGTCGTTCGTCCATTAAACGATGAAGATCGTTTTATCATGGAGAGAACGGTAAAGAAATATGCCAAGCGTGCCGAACAATATAAGCAGTCATGCGTTCCAGTTCGCGAAATCCAACAATTGTGAAAGCGTTTACAAGATTCATAAAATGTTAACGTTTCTCTCGAATTTTCTACATAGTTCCTTTGTATACTGAAGTTGTAGCCAAGCTGATGTATTGAAAGGAGCCCACTCTATGTATCCGAACCATGATCAACTCATGCTAGACCTGTATGCCTCGTCCATCAATCCAAGTTATGGCCTTCATATCGATGATTCATTCGATGATGCCCTTCATGGCGCACATCGAGAGGTTTGGGAACGTATGCATTTGGATAATAGTAGAGAAGAAGATTCTAAAAATGGAGGAACGACTGGATGATTCCAACGACTGTGATTCAAGATTGGCTCGCAACAAAATTAAAGCGATAACTGACCGATATATAGAGCAAGCGAGCGAAGGGATTCCCCATCGCTCGCTTTTTATTATTCAAACATGATGAGATGCGAATCAATCGGTTGTCGCGCTTTCGGTGTAGGGATATCTTCTGTGTCATATTTCCCGATTTGCAGGAGACCAATAAACGTCTCCCCTTCCGCCCCAATCATTTCCTTCAACCGTGCATCATCAAACAGTCCACCCGTCCGCCAGACCATTCCGATCTCACGTTCACTTAAGAGCAGCTGAACATTTTGAATGAATGTCGCCGTCGCGAGTAACGCGTCACGATTCCCTTTGTCCGTTTCAAAATGTTTTGCCGTCACATACATACAGGTTGCCGCATTTAAAATCCGTCCCGTCACCTTTTCGCGTTGCCCTTCTGACGCCTCCGAGAAGGCTGGTTCGAGCGCATCGAGTAACACTTGCTTCCCATCCCCATTGAACACATACACGTTCCATGGTTCGACTTTATTGTGAAATGGTGCATGATGTGCCGATTGCAACACTTCATAGAGCACTTTCGTATCGATTGGTGCTTCTTTGAACATACGGACCGTACGTCTTTCTTCAATTAGCTTTTGTGCTGCTGTCTTTGTCATGACCGTCACTTCCCCTTTTTTTCTCTTCTCTATCATAATTGAAAAACGTTCTCATTTCAAAATCAAAAAAAGACTACAGATTGCTCTGCAGTCTTACGTTGATTGTCCAATGACCTCACATGCCACCAAGTCTTCAAACGTTTGGCGACGAACGACAAGTCGATGTGCCCCGTCCTTCACGAAGACAACAGCTGGACGAAGCATCTGGTTATAGTTGCTCGCCATGGAGAAATTGTACGCTCCTGTTGCTTTGACAAGTAATAAATCACCTGGTGTGACAGGGGGGATCAATGAGCGGTTCGAGATGATGTCTCCCGACTCACAGCACGCTCCGACTATTTTTGCCTCGAGCGTCTTCTCTTCATTCATCCGAGTCGCTGCCACGACCTCATACTCCGCGTCATACAATGCCGGACGGATATTGTCCGTCATCCCGCCATCGACAGACACGAATGTACGAACGCCACTCACTTCTTTGACGGTCCCCACCTCATAAAGCGTGGCACCCGCATTGGCGACGAGCCAACGTCCCGGCTCAATCCCGATTTTCGGAAGTGGCAATTCACGTGCCTCGACCTCCTCGACCAACGTCTCCATCACTTGCTCCATCGTCTGGGCAAAATCGAGATATTCGTCTTCATCCAAGTAAGCGACGCCGAATCCCCCACCGATGTTCAAGACGTCCGTCGTATAGCCGGTTTCCTGACGAATCGTATCCATGAAGCGCACCATCGTCTTCACCGTGTTGATGAAGAGGGTCGGATCTTGAATTTGAGAACCGACGTGACAATGGATTCCCTTCAACTGTAAGTGCTCGGCTTCTAACGTTGCACGAATCGCGTCTAAATACGTGTCGTCATGCGTCGGGAAACCGAATTTTGTATCAACCCCACCCGTTTGAATCGCCGCATGGGCACCCCCGACAACTTGAGGCACAATGCGGAGAAGCACATCGACTTCGTGATTGTATTCAGCCGCAAGTCCTGACAAGAGGCTGATCTCCCGCATATTGTCGATGGTAAAGTGTGTAATCCCCTGTTCGAGAGCATACGTGATGTCAAGAATCGTCTTGTTCGATCCATGAACGTGAATGCGCTCCGCCGGTACACCGGCATGCAGTGCCACGTACATCTCACCCCTTGAGACGACATCGACACTTAACCCTGCGGCCATCACTTTTTCATAAACGGCCGCAATCGATAATGCTTTTGACGCGTATAACGCATACGTGTTCGGATACTTATCTAGAAACGCATTCTGGACAATTCTAAGGCGACGCTCTAGTTCTGGCTCACTCATGATGTATAAAGGTGTCCCGTACGTCGCTTGAAGTTCACGGACGGACACGCCTTCGATCAAACATTCTGATTGATTGGTGGTGTACATACAATTCCTCCTTCAAAGCGGTGTGGGACACGCCACGAACGGGCACAGAGCTGTTCTGAGTTGTTGGCATAGCCAACACGTGTCACGTCATCGATTTTCGTCTCGATGCCATATAATGTGACGCGGTCGCCGATTTGTACGTCTTCGTCGACTTTGATGAAGCTATGGCTCATAAAGATGTTACTGATGAACGGGTATGCTTTCCCCTCGATGTGAACAGGCAAGTGACGTCTCGCCCGCATCAATCCATCCCCATATCCGACAGGTAAGACAGCAATCCGTTCTTTCGATTCCGCGGTATATCCCGTTCCATACCCGACATGAGCCCCCGCTTCGATGTCGTGGACGGCAACCACTTCTGTCTCCCAATAAAACGCAGGTACGAGCCACTCAACCGGCTCAACCGATGAATAACCGTATAAGAAAATACCGACACGCACATGTGTGCAATGGTGCAAGCGCGAGTCGTCTTGAAGCGTGGCCGCACTATTTGCCGCATGGATCAGTTCAAACGTATGACGTTCCATCAAACGTGTCGACCAGTCGGCAAAGCGTTCGACTTGGACGCTATGCTCGACTTCGGCATTGTCCGCATCCGCGAGCGGAAAATGTGTACATAGTCCGACAAGGTTCAATCCTTCATTTTGGCAGAAGGCGACGATCTGTAGCGCTTTTTCAAACGTTTTGGCACCGAATCGGTTCATGCCGACGTCCAATTTCAAATGAAGGCGAACGCCATCGAGATGCTCACGCTGTGAAACGAGCCATTCATACGAGCCGATTGCGACGTCAAATTCATGGGTATGCACGTGTTCCCACGTGTATATCGGATTCATGACGAGGACGCGAGCCGACTCTGCATGCGCTCGCACTTCAATCGCTTCTTCTAACGTGGTCACCATGAAGTGACGGACTCCTTCATCATACAAAGTCGTCACAACTGGCTCCATTCCTAGGTTATAGGCATTGTTTTTCACGACCGCAAACACGGGGCGCCCGAGCGCTTCAATCCGGCGTTTGTTTTCGCGAATCGCATTTAAGTCAATTGTGACTCCCATCGTGCAAAACTCCTTTACTCTGTTACTGCTGATTTCACGAACGTGATCCAATCGCGGTGTTCCGGAAGCTGTCCTGTTACGGCTTCACGATAGCGTGTCAACATTTCTGTCGCAACCGTCTGGACACCTCCACCAATCGAGATATGGTCGACCTCGATGACGCTCGTCACCTCGGCTGCCGTTCCCGTTAAGAAGATTTCATCAGCCACATAGAGCTCATCGCGTCCGATATGGCGCTCGACGATTTCATAACCGGCCTCGCGAGCCAATTGCATCACCGTTTGACGTGTGATGCCATCGAGTACAGAACAGTCAAGGGACGGTGTCGTAATCGTTTTTCCTTTCACGAGGAAGATGTTCGCGACACTCGCCTCACTGACGTTTCCGTTCATATCAAGGGCAATCGCTTCGTCGAATCCGTCACGGAGCGCCTCTCCTTTTAATAGCTGTGAGTTCATATAGTTCGATGCCGCTTTCGCTTGCATTGGCATCATTGTAGAAGACACGCGGCGATACGAGGCCACTTTCGCTCGAATCCCGACCGTCTTGTTGAAGTATTCACCGAGCGGCCAACACGAGATGGCAACATGTACCTTCGTCTCAGCAGTCGGCATAAGTGCCTGCCATGGTGTTCCAAGGAAGACGAACGGACGGATGTAGCATGCTTCAAATCCGTTTCGCTCAATCAATTCCATCGTGGCTTGTTCGAGTTCATCTACCGTATACGGTAGCGTGACGTGGTAGTATGCACACGAGCGAACAAGTCGCTCCAAGTGTTCACGTAATCGGAAGATAGCAGGACCTTCCTCCGTGTGATACGCGCGAATCCCTTCAAAGAACCCGCTTCCGTAATGAATCGCGTGTGTCATGATACTCGTGTTTGCGTCAGTCGGCTCAATCCAAGCCCCGTCTTTCCACATCCATTGTCCATACTGTTCCATAATGCAACTCTCCCATTCCTCATTTTTTATATTTTCTGTCTATTATACGTTAGAGAGAGCGTAAGTCATCAACAAGTTGCGTTTTTTCAGAAGTTTTTTCATCTTTCTGTTTGATGATTCGTGCCGGTGTTCCCGCAACGACAACACCTGGAGGGACGTCTTGTGTGACGACACTTCCTGCCGCGACAACTGCGTTTTCACCGACGCGAACGCCCTCTAAGATGACTGCGTTCGCCCCAATCATGACACCATCCTCGATGATGACCGGATCTTTTGAAGGTGGCTCAAGAACCCCTGCGACCACGGCACCTGCGCCAAGGTGAACGTTCTTCCCGAGCGTTCCGCGTGCTCCGATGACAGCGTTCATATCGACCATCGAACCATCTCCGATGACAGCTCCGATGTTGACGACAGCTCCCATCATGACGACCGCGTTGTTGCCGATTTGAACGTGATCTCGGATGAACGAGCCTGGTTCAATTCGGGCATTGAGTTGTGTCGTATCGAGCATCGGTACAGCACTGTTGCGACGGTCGTATTCAAGATGAGAATCTGTGATGACCGATGCATTGGCTTCTAAGAATGCCGCAGCGCGTTCTGCCGTCGTCAAAAACAGTTTCGACTCATCCGTTCCGAATGCTTTCGCTTCCTCGATTTCAAGACCCGCCAATTGACCGTTGACGTAAAGCTTAACTGGTGTTTCCTTCTTAGCATCTTTAATATATTGTGCGATTTCATAAGCGTTTGTGAGTAACATGAGTAGCCTCCTCGTATAAGTTCGATAGATTATAAAGTCCTGCCGGGCGATCGATGATCGTTGCCGCAGCGGCAAGGGCCCCGTTTGCAAAGACGCGTTTCGATAACGCGGTATGTTTCAGTTCAATCATTTCATCATCTCCGGCGAAGAGCACGGTATGCTCACCGAAAATCGTGCCACCCCGAATGGAATGCATTCCTAACTCTTCAGCTCCACGCGCTTCCCGACGTGACGTTCGTTCGTAAATCGGTGTCACGTCACGCTTCGCTTCGATGGCACGTGCCAATAATTCTGCCGTCCCGCTTGGTGCGTCCACTTTCTTCCGATGGTGTGCCTCAATCACTTCAATATCATATCCGAGAGTGAGTGGGACGAGTTGGTCGAGCAACTGTTTCAACAGTGCAATCCCATATGAGGTGTTATAAGACTGAAAGATTGGGATCTCTTGTGAAGCCGTCTCGATCTCGGCCAATTCTTCCGGTGTGAAGCCCGTCGTCGCAATGACGAGCGGAATATTGCGCTCCCGTCCGAACGCGAGTAAATCAGGGAGTAACGCCGGGTTCGAAAAGTCGATCACGACATCGACGGGTACGTCCACCTCATTCAGAGTCGCCGTGTGCTCGTCACTTCCCGGTGAGACGATTGCCGTTACGTTTACACCTTGCGCATGAGCGACCTCTTCGACAATGCGTCCCATTGCGCCAAAACCATGGATGAGAACATTCATTGTCTCACCTCATTGAATTGTTCCATCGCCGATAGTAATTTCGCCTCAGCCGTCGCGCTCATTGGAACGAGCGGCAGACGTGGCGCACCGACTTCAAATCCTCGCGCTTGAAGCGCTGCCTTCACCGGAATCGGATTCACTTCTGCGAAAAGTTCATCGATGACTGGGAGTAAACGAATTTGCCACGTACGTGCTGTCTGCAAATCACCCGCCAATAGGGCGTCTGCCAACGCGACCGTCGCTCCCGGATAGACGTTTGATAAAACGGAGACGACCCCTTGTGCGCCCCAAGCCATGTACGGCAAGATTTGATCGTCATTTCCACAGTAAACGGTGAACCCTTCCGGAATATGGGCCATCATCTGCGCCATGACCGAGATATCCCCACTCGCTTCTTTCAAGGCCGTGATGCGCGGATGTTCCGCGAGCTCACCGACCGTTTCCGGTGCCAAGGCGACACCCGTCCGTGACGGAACATTGTAGAGCATGAGCGGAATCGGTGACGCATCCGCAATCGCAGTAAAGTGAGCAATCAGCCCGACCTGTGTCGACTTGTTATAGTACGGTGTGACGACCATCGCCATCTCCGCACCAAGTTCGGCGGCCCGTTTCGTTTTCTCAATACTGACTGCTGTATTGTTCGAACCGGTCCCCGCGATGATCACGGCTCGACCGTTTGCGACCTCCACCGCTCGAACGAGCAATGTCTCAAACTCGTCATCAGTGATTGTCATCCCTTCGCCGGTCGTCCCACCGATGACGAGACCCATCACACCTTCTTGGATTTGGTCTTCAATTAATGCCGCCCATGCTTCTAGATTCAACTGCCCATTTTCTTGAAATGGGGTAGCTAGTGCTGTCGCCACTCCTGTGAACATGTCATCTCCTCCTTATTTCGTCGCTGTTTGACTAATCATACATTGTGCGATTTGAACGGCATTCGCTGCCGCCCCTTTTCGGACGTTATCTGCAACGCACCAAAGATGGAACGTATTGGGTTGTGAATCGTCTCGGCGAATTCGTCCGACATACACCTCATCCGTCCCGTTCGCATCGAGCGGTGTCGGATATGTCAATTCGGATGGATTGTCCATTAACACGACCCCTGGTGCATCGGCGAGGACTGCTTTCAGTTCTGCGACCGTCGCATCTCGCTCGAGCGACACCGTGATTGAGACCGCATGACTGTTTCGCACCGGCACCCGGACACAAGTGGCCGTCACCCCGAGGTTTGGCGCATTTAAAATCTTACGTGTCTCATCCATCATCTTCTGTTCTTCTTTCGTGTAGCCATTTTCTTGAAACACATCGATGTGCGGCAACACGTTATCATAAATCGGATACGGATAATTCGTCGGTTCCTCTCCGCGCGCACCGCGCTCGAGGTCATCGATCCCTTTTTGACCCGATCCCGATACCGCTTGATAAGATGTATAGGCGACGCGTGTCAGTCCGTATACTTCCGCTAGAGGCGCGAGCGCCACGACCGATTGAATCGTGGAACAGTTCGGGTTCGCGATGAGCGTTCTCTCCGGACTGAGTTCGACTCGGTTCACTTCCGGTACGATGAGTGGAATTCCTTCTTGCATTCGGAATGCACTTGAATTATCGATGACAATGACTCCTTGCTCACTCAACCGAGGGGCATATTGTTCACTGATGCTCCCACCTGCAGAGAAGAGTGCGATATCGATTGGGTCCGCATAAATCGCATCGGTCAATTCACGAATCACGATCGATTGCCCATTCACCTCGACCGTCTTTCCTGCCGAGCGGGCTGAAGCATAGAGTCTCAACTCGCTGATTGGAAATTCATATTCTGTTAAGACGTCAATCATTTTTTGTCCGACGGCACCTGTCGCACCGACGACTGCTACGTTATACATTATGCTACCCCCTTATAAGTGGAACCGGGCCGCAATGGCTGCGACTGCCGCTTCTACGTCTTGTTCTTGAATCGTATAGGAAATACTGATTTCAGACGTCGTGACTTGATAGAATGGAATCCCCATCTCTCGGAATGTCGCGAAGAGCTCTGATGCGACCCCTGTCGCGTCTCGCATACCGATTCCGACGACAGAAATTTTTGCATGTTCCGTGTGACGATCGATTTTGATTTGAGGCAAGGTCGCTGTCAACTCCGCGAGCGCCTCTTCTAAAAACGCCTCTTCATCGAGCGGACATGTGAACGAGAGAAACACTTCGCCGTCGAATGCCGTCTGTGAAATCATATCGATGTTGACGTGTCGCTCTGACAATCGTTCAAAAATGTCTGCGACTCCCTCCGCCGTATGCGGAATATGTTTGATTGAGACACTGAGTACGTTCTTGACGACACTCACACTCGTGACTGCTTTCTGTTCCATCGCTTGCGTCGTATCCATGATCCATGTTCCTCCTTCGCTCGAAAGCGTCTTCCCAACAAAAATATTGACGTCATATTTCTTTGCGAGCTCCACGCTTCGCATCTCCATCACTTTTGAACCGAGTGCACTCATCTCCATCATCTCGTCATAGGAGACCGTATCAAGCCGTTTCGCCGTCGGATGGATTCGTGGGTCCGTCGTATATACACCCGCGACGTCCGTATAAATTTCACAACGCTGACTGAGGACGGCCGCCAGTGCGACGGCTGTCGTGTCCGAACCGCCACGCCCAAGGGTCGTGACGTCTCCCGCTTCATTCACGCCTTGGAATCCGGCGACAATCAGGACGTCGTATTGACGCAACTTCTCGTGTAATACTTCTTTCCGAATCGCTTTGATTTTGCTCTTCGTATGAATTCCCATCGTATCGATCCCGGCTTGCTGTCCCGTTAATGAGATTGCCGGTACGCCTCGCGAGTTCAAGGCGATACTGAGTAGGCTGATGGTCTGTTCTTCTCCAACGGCGAGTAGCCGGTCGAGTTCGCGAATCATCGGGCGATCCGTGATTTGTTTGGCGAGCGACAAGAGCGAATCTGTCGTTTTGCCCATCGCCGATACGACGACGACCAATTTTTCACCGGTCGCCACACGTGTCTGTAAATAGTCCGAAATGGCTTGTATTTGTTCGATTGTGGCAACGGAGCTGCCACCAAATTTCAGTACGGTTGTCATCAAGTTCCCCACTTTCAAGATGTCCACCAACAGAAAAAGCGGCAGACCGGTAGGAAGCACTCTCCCTACGGTCTGCCGCTTGTACGCGCAGTTGAAAAACGATTAAAGAATCGTTCCGTAGATAGCGCTCCATGGTAGTTGACCATGGCAGTGTAGGCGTTATTCACGACTACCCCAGCCTTCATTCACACGCACGTGAACGTCGACTTCGGCGAATTTCCCCTTTCGGCTCGGTCCGGAGTGCGTCCGTTTCAACCAAGCTTACTCATGTCATTCGCAACCTCTATCTGTCAGTTGTTAGTATTAGTTATAACAAAACGAAATCTTCTTGCCAACCTTTTTTTAGAAAAATGGGATATTTCAAAAAAGGATTACCATGTTTTTCGCATCATGCGGTGCGGGATATTGGCATCCAAAAACTCATCTCCGAACGCCTCGTACCCGAGCTTTTCATAAAACGGAAGCGCCGTCAGTTGTGCACCCAATCGTAGTTCAACCAACCCTTGACGTTTCGCGACACGTTCAACTTCAATCATAATGTCTTTCCCATATCCATGACCCCGGGCCGATTGAATCGTCGCCACTCGCTCCACTTTTCCGACAGTCGAGTCGACTGGACGAAGACGCGCTGTCGTCACAGGTTCGGAGTCAAGGAGCCCGACCACATGTGTACACATATCGTCTAAATCATCGTATTCTAAACTCGCATCGATTCCTTGTTCCTGAACGAATACGATCTCCCGCACTTGTTTGGCCTGTTCAATCAACGCTGCTTCGTTTCCCGATTGAATGATCAACATGGTAAAACTCCTTCCTGCAATCGTTTCACGATTTCTTCGATTCCCTTTTCTAGTTCCGCTACGGATGTGAAACGCGCTTGGGCCTGCTTATGGCTTCCACCGCCACGACCGATTTTCATCTCTTGGAGCGCCGCTTTCAAGAATGTGCCGACGGCGATATCCTGTGTCCCGTCATGCATAACGAACAATTTCTGCGTTCCATAGTTGGCGCCAACGGCAATTCGCCCTGTTGCTGCGATTCGTTCGATGATGGCGGTCGTCAACGTTTCCGTTTCTGTTCTCCCGACATGTAAAGCCACATAGTTATCTTCTTTCAACACGGCCTCCACTTTCGCTTTGGCAATCCGTTCTTCGAGCGTTTTGATTTCTTTTTCACGTTCCAAACGAATCGTATGTTCTTCGATTACACGGGCTGCCACGGATTCATTCGTTGTCGAGAATGTATGGTGAATCGTCCGCAACGCTGCTCGCGCTTGTTGAGTCGCCTTGATCGCTCGATTTCCCGCCACATACGTCAAGCGGAGATTCCCCCTCACTTTCTTCATCGCCGTCACATGGATGGTACCGAGTTGTCCCGTTGTCTCCACATGAGTGCCACCACATGCATTGTAATCTAGACCTTCGATTTCGACGATGCGAATCATCCCCGTTCGGTCCGTCTCTTTCCGTAAGCGCGCCCGGTCTACTTCTTCTTTTGGGATTTCATAGACACGAATCGGACGGTTTTCAAAGATGAGTTGTTGCATCTCTTGTTCAAGTGCCTCAACGTGCGCCCAGTCCATCGTTGCCGTTTCAATCTCAATAGATGAATCGGCCTCTCCGATTCCAAAGCTGAGCGTCCGAATGCCATGACGGTCTTCCAAAATCGCCGTTATCACATGTTGAGCAGTATGCTGGATGGAATGATCCCGTCTGACGTCTTCATCGATTCGAACCTCTATCGTCGTGCCCGTAGGTAATGCTTCTGACAAGAGATGCCATACTTCCCCGTCCTTGATTTGTACGTCCAGTACAGGATGCGTCCCAATCCATCCACGGTCAGCCGGTTGTCCTCCACCTTCCGCATAAAACGGGCTGTTCTCGAGTGTGTGCCAATGACCTTTGCCATCTTCCTTTATTGAGGTCACGACTGTACTTGCTGTATATGGTTCCATCTTGTCCTCCACCTTCTCTCTATAATCTGTTCAGACAACTAGTTTAATTTCGTCTATAATGAAACATACATCTTTTCAGTCAGGAGCGAAATGATATGTTAGAAATCGATAAACAATCTCCGTTACCTATTTATTATCAAATTGAAGCGTACTTAAAGCAACAAATTGATGACGGATTGTTAAAACCAGGAGACACCTTGCCTTCAGAGCGTGAATTTTCCGAGCAATTTCACGTCAGTCGGATGACGATTCGTCAAGCCATCATGAACCTCGTCAACGCCGGTTACTTGAGCCGTCAAAAAGGAAGAGGCACGTTCGTCGCGAGTCAGAAGATTGCGATGACGTTATCGGGACTGACGAGTTTTTCCGAGGAAATCAAACATCGAGGCATGCGACCGCTCAGCCGTCTCTTGTCATACGAGGTCATTCCGGCAACGGATCGCATCGCGCAGCAACTGAGCATCCCAAATCAAACACCGGTTTATGAAATGAAACGGCTACGACTCGCCGATGATCACCCACTTGCGCTCGAAACCGCCTATATTCCCGTTCATTTATTGCCTGACCTGACGCAAGATGACGCGACGGGATCGATTTATGCTTATGCCGAACAGCATGGCTTACGCCTGAAAAATGCAACACAAACACTCGAAGCCCGGAGCGCCGGTCCAGAAGAAGCCAAGCTCCTCACCATTTCTCCGAACGCACCGGTATTGCTGATTGACCAGCGAACTTATCTCGAGAACGGTGACATGTTCGAGTATAGTCGTTCACTCTTTCGCGGAGATTCATACTCCTTGACCGTCGCCATGGACCGCATATAAAAAAAGTTTGCCCGAGGGCAAACTTTTTTTATTGAGCTTCGTACGTTACCCCGCTCGGGTCTAACGTATACGACTCGAGTTCTGTATCGGACATCGGCTCGACACGATTACCGGCATCCGCTTGTTGTACACGATAGCGTACTTCTTCAAGAAGCGGTTCGTTCAAGAAATAGTAGAAGTGTCCGTCATCTGCCCGGGCACCTTCTCCAGTCAATTGATATTGCACCGTATTGTGAAGTGCGCCAACATCTTCAATTAAACGCATATAGTCATTCGGTCCAAGTGTCGTCTGCATGTTGTCGCCGACGGCTTTCAAGACCTTGTCGTAATTGTTTAGGAGTGAAGTGCCGAGTGATTGTTCGAGCACGGCATTGATGACTTCCATCTGGCGTTGTCCACGACCGATGTCCCCACGTGGGTCATCGTATCGATTTCGAACGTAGGCAAGTGCCTCTTCACCAGAAAGCTGTTGAAGTCCTTGTTCGATTTGAACTGTCTCACGTGACGCATCGTAACTGTTTTGTTGTGATGAGAACGGAACATCAATCTCAACGCCACCTACAGCATCAATGAAATCAACGAACCCTTGGAAGTTGAGCGAGACGACATGGTCGATTTCAACACCGACTAAATCTTCGATCGTGTTCGTCGCCATCCGCATCCCGTTGTTTGGATTCGATTCATCCATCGAACCAAAGTAGTAAGCGTGTGTGATCTTATCTTGGTCAAGTCCCGTCTTGCCATAAGGAATGTTATATCCCGTGTAGTCAATATTGACATACGAGTCACGCGGGATACTGAGCATCGTCGTCTGCTTTTCTTTCTTGTTTAAAATGACGACAATCATAACGTCCGATCGTCCAAACTCGCCACGCGCTTTCTTCTGTGGCGAAAGGTCTGTCCCTAAAACCAAGAACGTCTCCGTATCTTCTTTATCATAACGAGTCGGCTCAACCGTCGGGTCATCCTCTAATGTGACTTGGGTGCCTGACAACATATTGTGGGCTTTGTAAAACGCTGTACCGTAAATGCTAGATCCAGCAATAATCGCAATCAGCACGAGGGCACTAAATATCTTATAAAACGCAGACGGACCTGTGCGCTGTCTGCGAGCATGTGTTCTAGAATTCATATCGGTCTCCTTCGAGTCAAAATAATGAGCTTCACTCATTATAGAGGAAAGCGAGAAATTTGTCGAAAACGTTTTGATGACAAATTCATTTCTTTACATTTTCCCATAGTTGAACATAGAAAAACCCGCGGAGATGACTCCGCAGGTCCTTTAATCCCGAATGGTAAAAAATCGTGTTGCCGCTTCTTGTCCACGGGCTTGTAAGGATTCCGCACAGTGTGATGCCGCCGCCTCGTCGAGTACGACTGTCACACCAGGATGGGCCTGAAGGATCGTGGCCGGCCAGTCGACCGTCGGTACGCTCTCAATCATGTGATGCACCGCTTCCGCTTTCCGCTCCCCTGTCGCGACTAGGACGATTTCACGTGCGTTCATGATCGTATCGAGCCCCATCGTGATGGCGTGTGTCGGTACATCTTCTAACCGATCAAAGAATCGACGATTGGCTTCCCGAGTAGACTCCGTGAGTTCGGTCACATGTGTCTTCGCATCGAGCGCTGTACCCGGTTCATTGAAGGCGATATGCCCATTCTCACCAATCCCTAAAAGCTGTAAATCGACACCGAGTGTCCGAACAAGTTCTTCATAACGTGAAGCTTCCACTTCCGGGTCCGGCGCGTCCCCTTGAGGGAGGTGACTTTGTTTGAATGGTACCTCATCGAAGAGTCGATCTTTCATGAAGCGGTTATAACTTTGAGGATGTTCGGGCGATAATCCAATGTATTCATCTAAATTGACGCTCGTCACGTGGCTACAGTCGAGCGCGTCCTGTTTAAACATCTGATACATCCCGACCGGTGTGCTACCGGTTGCGAGACCGAGTACGAAGTCATGTTTCCCTGAAATCCGTTCTTTGATTAGCGTATAGGCGATTCGTTCCGCATCGTTCGCCGTCTTTGCGACTAGTACATTCATCTTTGTTCCTCCCGTTCATATACGATTCGACCTTTAACAAAAGTCATCTGAACATGTGTCGTGTCATCCCAAACGACAAGGTCTGCATCAAACCCCGATTTGATGTCTCCTTTTGTCGTCAATCCGAATTCTTTGGCCGCATTCGTCGAAGTCATTTTGACCGCTTCTTCCACCGTACATCCCGTATATGCCTGAATGTTTCGGAAAGCAGCATCCATCGTCAACACACTGCCCGCCAGGTTTCCGGCTTGAAGTCGCGCAGCCCCGTCCGCTACGATGACCGGTTGACCGCCAAGTTCATATTGTCCGTCCGGAAGTCCTTTTGCTCGCATCGCATCCGTGATGACGACAAGTTGATCTGCTCCTTTTAAGCGAAACGCGAAGTCGACCATCTCCGGACGACTATGGATCCCATCCGGAATGATTTCCGCGATGACCCCATCCTCTAAGAGACAATACCCAACCGTTCCGGGTTCTCGATGGTGCAACCCACGCATTTGGTTATAAAGATGCGTCCCGTGTTTGACGCCCGCCTGCTTGTTCTCTTCAAATGTCGCACTCGTATGGCCCGCCGAACCGATTGCACCGGTTTCGCGAAGAACAGCTTCAAACTCACGTGCACCTGGAAGTTCCGGTGCATAGGTGACAAGACGGATATGACCGCCGGCAAGCTCTTGCCATTTCCGGAACTGCTCGGCGTCCGGGTCGATAATATATTCTGCCGGTTGTGCCCCAGCCATCTCCACGTTGACAAATGGACCTTCCAAGTGGATTCCGATGAGTGTCGTATCCTGCGCTTCGATGACATTTCGGACTGCCTTCAATGCATGCTCAATCGCTTCTTTTGACTGCGTGATCGTCGTCGCAAAAAAGGAAGTGACGCCTTCCTGTAGCATGTCGTTACTCAATCGTCGAAGTTTTGATTCATCCGCATCCATCGTATCGACTTCATATCCCCCATGGATATGCACATCGATGAGACCCGGTGTCACGAGCGCTCCAGCGACATCAATCACAGGCTCATCCTGTTGTTCAAACTGGTCCATCGATCCAATCTCATCAATCGTTTGACCATTCCATCTGATATATCCACGTTCCCATGTTTGTTCTGCTGACACGATACGAGCATTGATCAATGTCCCCATCGGTTCACCACTCCTTTTTGTTTTCCTCCATGTTATCATATCGGATAAAAGTATAGTTGTATAGACCAATTTTAAATAAATAAAAGATTGTTCACATTTGCGAACAATCTTCTTCTTTTTTATGTCGATTGAACCGTCCCGTAGCGCCGGACAATCCATACTAACCGGAGGAATAACAAGACCGCTCCGGCTGCGAGTCCGGCAATCAAGCCAATCCAATAACCGTCTGGTCCAAATCCGGCGTGCTCTGCCAAGACATACCCGAGTGGTAAACCGATGACCCAATAAGCGACGAGTGAAAGGACGAGCGTGATATTGACGTCTTTAAAACCACGTAATATCCCTTGGATCGGTGCCGCGACAGCATCTGACAGTTGGAAGAATACAGCGAAGATCATAAAGTGAGCTGCAAGGTCCACGACCGTCGGATCATTCGTATAAATAGCCGCGACCCGTTCGTTTTGCCAAAACAAAAAAGCACCGGAAAAGATAGAAACACCGAGACAGAGCGCGAGCCCGATTTTTGCATAGCGGACGGCATCCTGCAGTCGTTTCGCGCCAAGCTCATACCCCACGACGATCGTCAATGCGCTCGATGCTGAGAGTGGCAACATGTAAACAAACGAAGCGAAGTTAATCGCCGCTTGGTGAGCCGCGACGATTTGGTCACCGTATGAACTGAGCAATACCGTGACCGCCGCAAAGATGCTGACTTCTGCGAAAATGGCGAGCCCGATTGGCGTCCCAAGTTGTAACAGCTCTTTTTGTCGGAGCCAGACCATTCGTTCGGTCGTCCGTAAAAACTTGTATTCGCGGAATGGCTTCCCGTTTCTCACGAAGAAGAAGGCCATGAAGAAGAGTAGCCAGTACGTGATGCTTGAGGCAATTCCCGCTCCAACTCCGCCGTACGCCGGCACACCCAGTTTTCCGAAGATGAAGATGTAATTTAATCCGACATTAATGGGTAACCCTAATAGTATGAGGATCATCGAGACTCGCGTCTTGCCCAAGGCATCCATGAGCGTGCGTAGCACATTGAACAGGAACATCGGCAAGACACCGAATCCAAGGGCAAGCAAGTATTGCGTCGCGATTCGTTTCCCTTCTACACTGAGCCCCATGCTCTCGATTGCCATCGGCACAAGGAATGAACCCAACGTCAGCGTGATTACGCTTAGCATGATGGCTAAATAGATACCTTGAAACAAGGTTCGTTGAATCTGTTGACGGTCTCGCGCACCAAGCGCTTGCGAAACGATCGGGGCCACCGCCAGCAAGATTCCACTCAGTCCGGTATACACCGGCATCCACAAGCTTGAACCGACTCCGACACCTGCCAAATCGACGGCACCCGCCCGTCCGGACATGACGGTATCAAAAAAGCTAATCAAATAAAAAGACACTTGCGTGACTAAAATTGGAAAGAAAATCGTGAAGAACAGTTTGATTTTTTCGTTTAATGAATGTGTTTGGTACATGGACAACCCTCATCTCTTTTTCAGAAAGGAACTTATAATCATGAATCAACGGCATGCAGAAAAGCTTAAATTTGAACTGTTGGAAACGTGGAACACGTTCAATCACTATGTGACGGAAGCCCTCACCTTCAACAATTCCGAGGATATTCATCGCGTTCGCGTTCATCTACGGAAATTGATCACGTTTATGCAACTATATGAAACGAAGCCGGCGACGTTCCGACAACTCAAACAATTGATGGAGGCACTCGGTCATGTGCGCGACCTCGACGTCCTCATCGAAACGTTTGATTCCAAAACCGAACTCGACCATGCGTTTCTTGAAGCGATGGAGACAGAACGTGCCATCGCACGGACGATCCTTTCGACCCGCGTCAGTGAAAAAATGACCCCGTCGCTCGATCAACAAGTACGTCGTTTCATCGGCGGACCGTTATTTCGTGCGTTCAAAAAAACGAACGCCTCTCCGATGTTAGAAAAGGCGAAAAGCGAGCGCAAGCAACGTGTACGCGTCTATCACGAACAATCCGATGGAAAAGAACAGCTTGAAGCACTCCATAAAGTCCGTTTAGCCGTCAAACGCGAACGTTACTTACATGAGTACTTGCTAAGCTATGAATCGGATGCTTCGATGGACACTGTCCGCACGTTAAAAAAGATGCAAACTGAACTCGGTGATATGAACGACCATGACCAACTGTTAAAGCGTTGGCGCGCCTTCACCCCTCCAGCTGAACTACAGTCTGCATACGACAGAAAAATTGAAACATTACAGCAGGAACTCGATGCATCCGTGGAGCACCTCTCGATTTAGCGCGAAGTATAGCGCTCAATCAGTAGTTCCAACAACTTCATTCCGGCAATCGAGTTCCCTTTTGAATCAAGTGCCGGGCCAAATATGCCAAACCCAACGTTATTCAAGTCCAGTTCGTGGTTCCCGACCGCCAAGATGGCACCCGATACCCCACTTTTTCCTGGAAGACCAACCCGGACAGCGAACTCACCCGATGCATCATACATGCCACACGTCGTCATGATGGCCTTGACGATTCGGACGACCCGACGTGGAATCAACTCTTCGCCCGTATCCGGGTCTTCTCCATTCCCTGCAAAGACACGCCCGATTCGCGCCAAATCAAAACAATCAATCTCGATGGCACACTGTTTCGTATACACATCAATGATCTCATCGACGTCTCCATCCACAATTCCATGATGACGCATGAAATAGAGCAGGGCACGGTTCAAGTCGGTCGTCTCGTATTCAGAGCGGGCGACTTTTTCGTCGTACGTGACCTCCTCGACCGAGCGATTTAACAACGTCGCTAAAAACTGGCGGAACTGATAGATTTTGAGTTCTGCCGTCTCCCCCAAAATCATACTCGTCACCGCTAACGCTCCGGCGTTGATCATCGGATTCAGTGGTTTTGACGGGACCGTTTCCTCGAGTTTGGCGATGGAGTTGAATGCGTCCCCCGTCGGCTCCATCCCTACTTTCGAAAAGACATAGTCCTCCCCGAACTCCATCAATACATAACAAAGTGTGAGCGCCTTCGATACGCTCTGAATCGTAAACTTGTGATGAACATCCCCCGCGTGAATATACGTACCATCCGGCAAACAAATCGCCACCCCGAGTAAATCGTTTTTCACATGTGCGAGTTCAGGGATATAGTCCGCCACTTTCCCTTGAGCCGTGTACGGACGACACTCATCAACCAAGTGGTTCAACTGTTGTTCGAGTACATTCATTCCATCACCTCATGTTCCATCAAATTTCAACCGGGTCATCTTATCATATTATCCGTCCGGTGGTCCATCATCTTTATACCAGTCCTCATCCGCCCAAATCATCGGTGGACTTTCCTCATTTCCAACCAACTTTTCTCCATGCCGATTCATCACCACAATAAACCCAATTATGCCCACCATCACAAGAGTCGCAACGATGAGGAAGGAAGCCATTCCATCGTCCCCTTTCGAATTCGTGACAAATTTGTCTAGAAGTCCGTGACACTTATCCTATATCTCCATCAACATTCTCGGTACCGTTAAGACGACAACAATTTTAGAGAAATGGGTGAATCAATTGAATCGAATCGCGATTATCGGAGGTGGCATCACCGGACTTGCCGCAGCCTATTATGCCAAAGAAGCCGGAGCTCATGTCACATTGATTGAGGCGCAGGACCGTCTCGGTGGAAAAATTAAGACCATTTATCGGGATGGTTTTACGTTAGAGACTGGACCCGACGGTTATATGGCACGAAAGCCGACCTTGACATCACTCATTACCGATCTCGGTCTCGCAGATCAACTCGTCCGCTCCAGAACCGGGACTTCTTACATTTACGTACGGAAGCAACTGAGACAGATGCCGGCCGGATCGGTCATGGGCATCCCGACCAAGTTTTGGCCGATGGTCAAAACGGATCTCTTTACTTGGAGAGGAAAACTTCGCGCCGGATTCGATCTCGTGATTCCACGCGTGTATACAGGAGAGGATATCTCGCTCGACCGTTTCTTTCGGACGAGACTTGGCTCAGAAGTCGTCGATACGATGATCGAACCACTTCTGTCAGGGATTTACAACGGGACACTCGATGACATGAGCATCGAGTCTACTTTCCCTCAGTTTATCACGATTGAACAAAAAACTCGCAGTCTGATTCTCGGAATGAAAGCACTCACTCCTCCCGTCCAAGCCGGTGTAAAGCCGTCCGAGACTGGTAAGTTCCTGTCGATTGAGCAAGGACTCGGAGCACTCGTCGAGGCGCTCCGTCCGTCGATTGATCGACTCATGTTAAAGACGGTCGTTCAATCCGTTCGACCTCATGAAGTCACATTTGCCGATGGGACGATCGAACAGTTTGATGGCATCATTATGGCCACATCGCCGCATGCACTCGGACCTTTGCTCGGATTCCCGGAAGCCGAACGTTTGTCATCGTTAAAACGTACCTCTTCGATGACCGTACTCGCCGCCTTCGACGAGTCAGAAGTGGATGCGTTAGATGGAACCGGCTACGTCATCGCCAAATCGGAAGGAAACGCTTTGACCGCTTGTAGCTGGATGCATAAAAAATGGCCACACCTAGCACCTAAAGGAAAAGCATTGCTCCGCATGTATATCAGTTCAGAACATGTCTCGTCCCTGCTCCATGAAGAGGATGATCTAATCGCAAACTTCGCTTTAGGCGAACTTCGACGCATTCAAAAAGTCGGGACTCCCCTCTTCACGAAAGTCGAGCGACACATTCAAACGATGCCACAGTATGAGGTCGGTCATAAACAGGACGTCCGCGCGTTCGAAGAAGCACTTTTGAAGTGGGACGGCGTCGAAGCGTGTGGCGCCATTCTCCATGGGGTCGGATTACCTGACTGCGTCGATTCCGCCAAACGGGCGGTCGATCACTTACATCTTCGACAGGCGGTGACGGTATGAAACGTATCGACTATAATGAGAACCCGTTCATCGTCATTTGGGAAGTCACACGGGCCTGTGCGCTCTCCTGCGTCCACTGCCGGGCAGAGGCACAATTTCATCGTTACGAAAACGAACTCGACACGGAAGAAGGGAAAGCATTGATTCGCGAGATTCATGCGATGGATAACCCGATTCTCGTCTTTACGGGCGGTGATCCTCTCATGCGTGAAGATTTATTTGAATTGACCGCATATGCTTCCTCCCTTGGGATGCGCGTCTCCATGACACCTTCAGCTACACCTCGTGTAACTCACGATGCCGTGAAACGGGCAAAAGCAGCTGGTTTGTCACGTTGGGCCTTCTCCATTGACGGACCGGACGCCGTGACGCATGACTACTTCCGCGGTACACGTGGCAGCTTCGACCGTACCATTCGAGGAATCTCATATTTCCGAGAAGAAGGGATGTCATTTCAAATCAATACGACGGTGACCGAATACAATGTCGATCGATTACCGGAAATGGCGAAGCTCGTAGAATCCCTCGGTGTATCCGTCTGGACGCTCTTTTTCCTCGTGCCGACCGGACGCGGATCCCTGTTACAACCCATTACACCAGAGCGACATGAGGAAGTATTGAAATGGGCGTTCTCCATACAAGAGACGGCACCCTTCATCATCTCGACGACGGAAGCCCAATTTTATCGGAGAGTCGCCCGCCAAGAAAATCAGCGTCGCCGGGCAGCAGGGCTTCCCCCAATCGGACATCCCCATGACGATTTGGCGAAGGCACCTCGCGGAACGAATGACGGCAACGGATTCGTCTTTATCTCACATACAGGGGACGTCCAGCCGTCCGGATTTTTACCAATCACCTGCGGAAACGTCCGAACGACACCTCTCGCCGATATTTATCGCCACCATCCGACATTCAAGGCGCTACGTGATCCGGATAGTCATCACGGAAAGTGTGGGTATTGTGAGTATCGTTATCTATGTGGTGGTTCGCGTGCTAGAGCCTATGCGGTCACTGGCGATTTCAAAGAATCAGAACCGTACTGTATCTATCAACCAGAACGTCCCCTCGTTTCACAATAACGATTCCCATTTATTCCCTCTCCGTGTAAGATTGGGTTATATGAATCTGATGGTGAAAAGAGGGTGTGTCCGTGCAGACTTTACCGATTGACGGATTGTTCTATATTGGGTTGGGTACAATTTTTATCGTTACGACTTTACTCGGGTTCGGAATCAAGCGATGGACGAAACAAGGTATGATGGGATTTTACACGCTACTCGCAACAAGTCTTGGCTTATTCTTTTGGCTACTGCTCTGGTTTCAAGAAGCGACCCGCGCCAGCTTTATGGGAACCATCCCATGGGTACTCAACTTATTTTTCGGAACGGTACTCTATCTCATTTTTATAGGCATCAGTTATTTAATTTTGAGAAGAAAGCGTCGGCATACATAAAAGAGGAATCCGGTTGTGGATTCCTCTTTCTTTATGCATTGACTGTCGACGGGCGTAACGTCAACGCCCCGTTCTCGACATCGATGATGACCGTTTGCCCATCCTCGACATCTCCAGCGAGGATGCTACGGGCAAGTTTCGTCTCAATCGTCCGTTGTACATATCGGTTGATCGGTCGCGCACCAAATTGAGGTTCATATGCTTCGTCAGCAACGAACGTTTTGGCTGCATCGGTGATGTCGATATGAATCGAGCGTGTCGTGAGCCGTTCGCTCATCCGTCCGACCGCTTTCTCGACAATCTGACCGATTTGATCTTTCGTGAGCGGATGGAACAGAATCGTTTCATCGACCCGGTTCAAGAATTCAGGACGGAAATGACGACGGAGTTTGTCGAGCACTTGACGCTCTTCGTCCTCATCAATCACGCCATCTTTCGCCGCTTCGAGCAAGATGTCCGCCCCAATGTTCGACGTCATGATAACAATCGTATTTTTGAAGTCGACGATGCGCCCGTGCGAATCGGTCAATCGACCATCATCGAGCAATTGAAGCAAGATATTGAAGACGTCCGGATGCGCTTTCTCGACCTCATCGAGTAAGAGAACCGAGTACGGGTTACGGCGAACCGCTTCCGTCAACTGTCCACCTTCTTCATAACCGATATAGCCAGGAGGGGCACCGACGAGACGCGATACGGCATGTTTCTCCATATATTCACTCATATCCAGCCGAACGATATGGTCTTCTGAATCAAACATCGCTTCCGCGAGTGCTTTCCCGAGTTCTGTCTTCCCAACCCCCGTCGGTCCGAGGAAAAGGAATGAACCAATCGGACGGTTTGGATCTTTGATGCCAGCACGTGCTCGAATGACTGCATCGCTGACAAGACGAATCGCATCATCTTGTCCGAACACACGTTTATGCAAAACCGCTTCTAGATTGAGAAGCTTATCCCGCTCTCCTTCTGTCAGTTTCGTCACCGGGATCCCCGTCCATTTCGAGACGACCTCGGCGATTTCTTCTTCCGTCACTTCTTCACGCACGAGTTCACGCGTCACCGAACTCGCCAACTGTTCCGCTTCTTCTAGTTCCCGCTCAAGTTCCGGGATTCGTCCATATTTCAGTTCCGAGGCCCGGTTCAAATCATAGCGACTCTCTGCCTCTTGTAACTCGAGACGTACTTTCTCAAGGTCTCCACGGATTTGTTGCACACGGTGCGTCGACTCCTTCTCATTCTCCCAACGGAGACGTAACGAATCAGACTGTTCACGGATAGAAGCCAATTCCTGTTGGAGCGCCTCAAGTCGCTTCATGGAAGCGGCATCGCTCTCTTTTTTAAGCGCCGCCTCTTCGATTTCAAGCTGCATGACCCGACGGACCAATTCATCAAGCTCAGCTGGCATCGACTCCATCTCTGTTCGAATCATCGCACACGACTCGTCGACGAGATCAATCGCCTTGTCCGGCATGAAGCGGTCCGTGATATAGCGATTGGATAGCACAGCCGCCGCGACGAGCGCGTTGTCATGGATGCGTACCCCGTGGTGAATCTCAAAGCGTTCTTTTAAACCGCGCAAGATGGAAACCGTATCCTCGACATCCGGTTCAGCGACAAGTACTTGTTGGAAACGCCGCTCAAGGGCCGGGGCCTTCTCGATATATTGGCGATACTCGTCGAGCGTCGTCGCGCCGATACAATGCAGTTCGCCTCGGGCGAGCATCGGTTTCAACATGTTACCGGCGTCCATCGACCCCTCAGACTTCCCTGCACCGACAATCGTGTGAAGTTCATCGATGAAGAGGATGATGGTGCCTTCCGCTTCTTTCACTTCGGACAAGACGGCCTGTAGACGTTCCTCGAACTCTCCGCGATATTTCGCACCGGCAACGAGGGAGCTCATATCGAGGCTGAAGATGGTTTTGTCTTTCAAACTTTCCGGTACATCTCCACGAACGATGCGCTGGGCGAGCCCTTCGACAATCGCTGTCTTCCCGACCCCTGGTTCTCCGATGAGGACAGGGTTATTTTTTGTTTTTCGACTTAGGATTCGAATGACACGACGAATCTCACTGTCACGTCCGATGACAGGATCGATTTTACCTGTCTTCACTTCTTGAATGAGGTCGCGTCCGTATTTCGTCAAGACATCATAAGTCGCTTCAGGCGACTTCGATGTGATGCGACGGTTCCCACGCACAGCGACAAGCGCCTCACGGAGTCGTTCTTCGGTGACACCTTTCCGTTCGAGCATCGTCTGTGCCTGACTGCTGTTCAACAAAATACCGAGTAGAATATGTTCGACCGATACGTACTCATCATTCATCCCCGTCGCTTCTCGTTCCGCAGTCGTCAAGACGCTTAAGAGAGAGGCTGAAATCATCGGTGTCGTCGGGTTTTGGAGTTTCGGCGCATGTTTCAGAGAAAGCGCGACTTCTCCTTCAATCTCTGACACGTTGATCTCCATTTTTTGAAACAGCAACGGCGCAATCCCGTCCGTCTGTGAAATCATTGAGGCCAATACATGCCACTCATTGATTTCGCTATGATGATACTGTTTCGCTAACGCTTGTGAACTGACAATGCATTCATGTGCTTTATCGGTGAAACGATTAAAGTCCATCACGATTCCTCCTTATCCATTAACGTTCGATTTTTTCATATACAGCCCGGTACGTCTCATCAAGCGGCAGGTCGACTTCGAGCTGCACGAACAAGTCCGACCGTACTTTCGAACCGGTCATCACACCTCGGCCCGGAATACGCATCCGTTGTCCCGGACGGCTTCCCGGTTTCACTTTCAACTTCACGCGTCCCCCGTCGAGTGTCGCAATGATGACGCTCGTCCCGTCTAAAAACTCAAGCGGTCGCAAACGCTTCACTGTCACGATATGCTCTCCTTCGCGACGATACGTATCGTCATCGGCAAAGTGAAGTTCGACATATACATCACCTCGGTTTCCCGATTGTCCGACCCGGCTTCCCTTTCCTTTCAAGCGCAACTTCTGACCTTCATAAGCACCTTGTGGAATTTTGACGTTCACGGTACCCGTTTGAAGACGCAGACTCACTTTCGACTCTTTCGTCAATTGACTAAGCGGGATGTTGACACGAACGGTCTCATCCAAGTCTTCGTCGACCGCTTGGTCAAAGAAGCTTCCGAACATATCTTCAAACCCGAACGTCCGCGAAGTCGTACGTGACCCCCCGCCGAATTGTCGGAAGAGATCCTCGAATTGAGATGAGCCTTCCCCGTAAGCCTCCCCACCGCCTCCGAACCCTTGTCCGAATGACGGTCCATCTGGGCTACCATATCGATCATAGTTCGCCTTCTTCTCCGGGTCGCTCAACACGTCGAACGCCTCTTGAATCGATTTGAAGCGATCCTGTGCCCCAGGATCTTTATTGACGTCCGGATGGTATTGTTTCGCCAGTTTCCGGTATGCGCGTTTAATCTCCTGCTCGGTCGCTCCTTTGGAAACACCAAGCTCATCGTAATAGTTTTTAGCCATATGGATTCACCTCACCTATCCCTTTCCCGTTTCTGTTAACTCTATTCTACTCATTTGGTCAAATAAGGTCAAAGATTATCCTTTCACTTTTCATACGAAAAAAAGAAGAGATTCGTTTCAAAAAAACGAACCTCTCCTCCTTTAGAAGTATACTTTCGGACTATCCATTCCGTCCTCGAACACGATGGTCACTTCAGGGTCTCCACCGAGGGATGTCACGTTAATTCGAACCGGAACGTTCCGATTATATTCCCAACGGTTTTCAAGCAAGCCGACAACGTGTTGCGTGAATCCGACGAGCTCAGCGCGACTGTAAAACTGAATCGGGATATCAATCTCCATTCTCGATAAATCTCCATTCTGATAAAAACCTTTCCCGATCATCCCGCTATAGTCCGGGAAAAGGTCTGCGATTCGATCGCTGAAGAGCGTAAACTTCTGAGCGTCCTCGCGTACGTCA
Organism: Exiguobacterium sp. N5; assembly: GCF_025842465.1. GTDB lineage: Bacteria > Bacillota > Bacilli > Exiguobacteriales > Exiguobacteriaceae > Exiguobacterium > Exiguobacterium profundum. Next base: position 27,717 of record NZ_JAPAEP010000003.1, on the reverse strand, counting down.
GACGTCGCTGATGTCGACGGGAAGTAGTAGTACTTCTCATCGATCGCTTTCCAGTCGTCCGATTTGACCTGATCCGCCGTCCCAACGAAAGCCGATTTGATATAGTTCCCCGGTGTCGGTGAACCTTGTGTCGATTTCATATAGAGCGCGACATTGATATCGAGATCCTTGAAGTCTTCCCGCTTCCGTAATTGGGAGACGAGCTCGTTCGCCATACGTTCCCCTTCTGCGATCACTTTCTTTTGATCGAGTTTGACGGTGTACGTCGGACCATAGTTCGGTGCTTGGAAGACATACTCACGGTTCAATATGAGTGCAAACGATACGCCTCCAACCTGATACCCGCTGTCCTCTTTCGTCATGTAGTTCTGTTCGACAATGGAAGCTAAATAAAGTGGTGACTTCTTGTTTGCATCGACAAACTTGTCGTCTTCGACTTCTGCCTTGCCATCCGCATATGCCAGGTTCAAGGGTGTCAATCCTTCATTACTTTTATCTTTCCGTGCAAGTAAACGGGACACATCCTCCGCGTTCAACAGCTGTCCCTCTTGATAAGCGAACTTTTCCGGGTCGAACGCGTCCGTTGAATGACGCATGAGACCGAGTTCGACTTCTTCGAGTTCTAACGATGAACTGACTTGACGTTGGGCGAGACCTCTCGCCGCCGCCGGTTTGAACGGAATGACCATCTGGTAATAAGAGTCACGGGCTTCGATCGCTTGTGTGACGCCTTCGGCCGCTGTTTCGTCCCCTGTTGGTGTCGCTTCTTCTTCACCCATCGGTATTTTCATTGAACATCCGCTCAACAATAGCGCAGAGGCGATTGTCGGGATGACGAGTTGTTTCCATTTCATCTATGTCTAGCTCCTTTGAACATCGTTTCCTATTTCACTTTGTCCATTATAACAAAATCGTTCCACGAAAAAAGTATCGAAGCGGAATCAGAACAAATCCCTTCTCGCATGAACGAGAAGGGATGTCGATTTATGGTTTCGTTGACGGGTGGTTGCGACGAATCAACAGTAGGAGTCCTGACGCGAAGAGAAGTGTACCGAGCATGACGTGCCATAGATCATCCGCTTCACCTGTCATCGGAAGTACGCCTTGTGCGTACGGATCGGCTTCATCGATGTGCTCGACTCGTTTCGCTCCACTCTCTTTGACAACGACTGTCACGGCAGGTGGTGTGGTTTTCACCTCTGTCTTCTGTTTGTTAGCGTCTTGTTTCGGCTCTTCTTTTACCGGAACAGGTTGCTTCACTGCTACCGGTACGTCGACAGAGTGAGTAACCGCAATCCCTTCATCCACCTCAAAGGTGAATGTGGCACGTTGAATCAATTCAGCCCCGGCTCTCATATCATAAGATGTGAGGAGCGGAAGCTCAAACGAGAACGTCGCTTCTTCTTCCGGACCGAGTCCGTCTTTGAAGGTAGGAATTGCTTCGATTTGCTCCTCGAATCGTTGATTTGCCTGGTTTCGTTCTTCTTCTGTCAAGGCACCGCTTGGCCATGTGAGCATCGCGTCCGCTAAAAATAAGGTGACTTTCGAAGGATTGGTGACCGTATACGTATAGCGAACGGACTCTCCCGGTTGAACGGTCGCCTTCTCAACTGTCGCATTCACGGTGAAGTCTGGTGTTTGTAAAAGGATAATTTGTTGACTTTCTGACGTGACGACCCGTTTGAATTCATCCACCCCGGTTACTTGAAAGACACTGCCGATTTCAGGATGTGCGTCGAACGAATATCCGGTCGGAATCGATAAGACTTCTGTCACTTCCACCCGTTCCCCCGGCAAGAGACCGTCTTCTCCTATTAATTCATGCAAACGATCAAATACGTGTTGATTGAACGATTCGATTGATTGATGATCGATGTCTCCGCTCACATACTCATGAGAGAATTCTGTCACCGTCATCGGCGTGTCTCCTGTGTTTTCTACAATGAACGTATACGATATTTCGCCTCCGACAACGGCTCGGTCGACTGCGGCGATGTTGATTGCTTCAACGGCGAGCTTCGGTAACGTCGGTTCAGTCGTCGGCTCTTCGACGACTGGTTCTGGTTCAACCGGTGGCGTCACCTCTTCTGATGGGTCTGGTTCTGTGACTACAGGCGGTTCCTCCACTTCGACAGGATAGGCTTCCGTGACAGTGTTTGGAGAAAACGTATACGGTACACCTTCCGCATCATAGAGCGTGATGAGGTCAATCAACGAGTCGTCTACTACTTCCGCATCAATCATAAATCGCCAAACGTCAGCTGATTCACGGACCCCGTAATACGTGATTCCTTCATAGACAAGACTTGATTCATATAATGTTTCGCTTTCCTCATCTGTCAAATTCACTTGGATATACCGGAACGTGGTCGTGTCCGCTTTGGCGGTGGGCACCCCAAATAAGGTTGAAAGGAGCATGAGGATGGTAAATACGGCAACGAAGCGCTGGATGTTGTGTGTCATGATGTTGGTCCCTCCTCTAAGGTGAAAACAAGCGCTCGAATCGCAATCGTTCGTTCCGATGACGACGTTCACCACGTAGAGGAATGAGAGGAATGTGTGTGTGAAAGTCATGGTGTCAAAGGGTTCTCTCGCAAAAATATATTAGCATTTTGATTTAGTTAATCTATACCCCGCGAACGCATGTGCGAACCTGCTCAATCCCAATTATTTCCGAAAAAAACGTTCGCCGAAGCGAACGTTTATGCTTGTTCCTTTAAAAAGTCGAGCAGCTTGGCTTCATCCCATACTTCGATTCCGAGAGATTCGGCTTTCGCCAGCTTCGAACCTGCCTTTTCACCAGCGACGAGCAAGTCTGTGTTTTTACTCACGCTCCCTGTCACACTCGCGCCGAGGAGTTCAAGCTGCTTCCCAGCCTCGCCACGTGTCATCTCATGCAATTTCCCCGTCAATACGACTGTCTTCCCAGAGAGCGGTGCCCCTTCAGTCGTTGGACGCTTCATTCCTTTGAATGATAAGTTCACACCTGATTCCGCCAATTCTTTGACGAGTTCACGTGCTTCTGGTTTTTCGAAATAGAGGACAATCGATTCGGCCATCTTCGTCCCGATACCATCGATGGATGTCAACTCTTCAACTGTCGCAGCGATGATTGCATCCATCGTCTCGAACCGTTCTGCAATTAAAGAAGCGGCCTTTTGTCCGACGAGTCGAATCCCGAGGGCGAAGAGCACCCGTTCCAATGAATTTTGCTTCGATTGTTCGATTGCTGAGAGCAAGTTCGTCACTGACGTCTCGCCCATGCGCTCGAGTCCAAGTAAATCATCTCGGTCCAACCGATACAGGTCGGCCACATTGTGAACGAGCCCTGCTTCGTGAAGCTGCGTGATCACTTTCTCGCCGAGCCCGTCGATGTTCATCGCTTGTCTCGACACGAAATGGATGAGTCCTTCAAGCAGTTGAGCCGGACATTCCGGATTGACGCAACGATGATCCGCCTCTCCTTCGAGTCGAATCAACTCCGACCCACACGCCGGACAATGCGTCGGGAATTCAATCACTCGCTCTTCCCCACTCCGTTCACTCGCCAATGCCGATACGACGGCCGGAATGACGTCTCCTGCTTTTTTGATGACGACTCGGTCACCGATATGAAGGTCTTTTTCTTTTATAAAATCTTCATTGTGAAGCGTCGCATACGTCACGGTCGAACCTGCCACAGAAACCGGAGCAAATCGCGCCCGTGGTGTGACCTTCCCTGTACGTCCGACACTGAAATCGACGTCCTCAATCGTCGTCACAACTTCTTCTGCCGGGAACTTGTACGCGACGGCCCAGCGCGGACTTTTAGCGGTGAAACCAAGTTGTTCCTGTTCTTCATACCCGGCCACTTTGATGACGATCCCATCAATTTCATATGGGAGGTCACTCCGTTTCGTCACGTATGTCTCAATGTAATCCCACAGTTCATCCGCTCTCTGGCATGTTGTATAATCTCCGCTCACAGCGACACCAAGTCGTTTCAAATAATCGAGTGACTCGTCGTGTGACGCAACGAGATCGTCTTGCGACACCAAACCGTAAGCGAAAAACGCCAAGTTTCTCGACGCCGCAATTTTTGAGTCAAGTTGTCGAAGTGAACCGGCAGCAGCGTTTCTCGGATTTGCGAAAAGTGGCTCGCCGACACGTTCTCGTTCATCATTCAATTGTTCGAACGAACGTTTCGGCATGTATGCCTCACCACGTACTTCAAACGTCACATCCTCATTTAATCGAAGGGGAATGGAACGAATCGTCTTCAAGTTTTGTGTGATGTCCTCACCCGTCGTCCCGTCCCCGCGCGTCGCACCACGAAGGAGACGACCATTCTCATATTTTAACGAAACGGCGAGTCCGTCAAATTTGAGTTCCGCCACGAATGTCGGTGTGTAGCCGAGATCTTTCTCGATTCGCTCCACCCACTCGACGAGTTCCTCTTTCGAGAAGACGTTGCCGAGCGAGAGCATCGGCGTGTCGTGTGTCACTTTGACAAATGCGTCGAGCGGAGCCCCTCCGACGCGTTGCGTCGGGGAGTCCGGTGTTCGAAGTTCTGGATAATCGGTCTCGATTTGAATCAATTCGTTCATCAATCGATCATACTCCGAATCCGGCACGCTCGGACGATCGAGCACGTAATACTCGTATCCGTATTGATTTAAGGTTTGACGTAGCTCTTCTACGCGTTCTGCCATCTCCATATCCTCACCTCACGCTTTTTCGATAGGGGCAAACTTAGCCAACAGGCGCTTGATCCCGACTTCTGGGAATGCGATGTCGACTTCGAGTTGGTCGCCTTCACCACGTGTCTGCACGACCGTCCCTTGTCCCCATTTCTTATGATTTGCTTTGTCGCCGACGTTCCACCCGACTGTTTCGGCACCGGACGATTGGGCGAGTTTCGGCTTCGGTTTCGAACTAAAGCCATTCACCGGTAACTTCCCTGGTGACTCGACCGGGTTCCATGGCATTGGTTTTCTCGCCTTACCGGACCGCTCCAACAACGTTTCCGGCAACTCATGCAAGAATCTCGACTCCGGGTTGTTTTGGAAGCGACCATATAGCATCCGTGACTGGGCACGCGTCAAATAGAGACGCTTCTCGGCACGGGTGATTCCGACATACGCGAGACGACGTTCTTCTTCCATCTCTTCCTCGTCGTTCAAGGCACGGCTGTGCGGGAAAAGTCCTTCTTCCATTCCAATCAAGAAGACGACCGGGAATTCAAGTCCCTTCGCCGAGTGCAACGTCATCAACGTGACTTGATGCGACTCATCGACTTCATCGAGTGAATCGAGGTCTGAGACGAGCGTCAAATCGGTAAGGAAGGCGACGAGCGTCTGTTCATCGCTCTCTTTCTCAAAGTTTTGGGCGACCGACAGAAACTCTTGCAAGTTCTCGAGTCGGCTTTCCGCTTCAAGAGTCTTCTCGATTTTGAGCATCTCTTCATATCCTGTCTTTTTCAATACCTCTTCGACGAGTTCTGAAATGGAGAGGTAGTCCGCCATCTGCCGTAAATCCAGCATCATTTGGCGGAATTCCGCGAGTTTCGTCGCAGTGCGTGGGGCGATGCCTGACAATTCGATGTCACGAATCGCATCCATAAGTGAGACGCCTTGCATATCTGCAAAGTCACCTAGTTTATCAATCGTCGCGGCACCGATTCCGCGTTTCGGCTCATTGACGACGCGAACGAACGAGATGTCCTCATCCGGGTTGGCAATCAATCGCAAGTATGCGAGGACGTCCTTGATCTCTTTTCGCTCATAGAACTTCGTCCCGCCGACCATTTTGTATGGGATGTTCGACTTGAGGAGCATCTCCTCGAGTCCACGTGATTGAGCGTTCGTCCGATAAAGGACCGCCATCTGTCCGTAGTCCATCCCTTCCATCTTCAGCTCTTTCATCTGGTTCATGATGAAGAACGCTTCGTCGCGATCGTCCGATGCGACATGGAGCAACAGTTTCTCTCCTTCGTCATTTTCAGTCCACAAGTTCTTATCTTTACGGGAAGCGTTGTTTTGGATGACACCGTTCGCCGCCTCCAAAATCCGTTTCGTCGAACGATAGTTTTGTTCGAGCAAGATGACATGTGCGCTCGGATAATCTTTCTCGAACGTCAAGATGTTGGCGATGTCGGCACCGCGCCAACGATAAATGGACTGATCCGAGTCCCCCACGACACACAAATTCTCGTGTGCCTGCGCGAGAAGTTTGACGAGTGTATATTGGGCACGGTTCGTATCCTGATACTCATCGACATGGATGTACTTAAATTTTTTCTGATAGAACGCCAACACATCCGGCGCTTCTTGGAATAAGTGAATCGTCTTCATAATCAAATCGTCAAAGTCGAGAACATTATTTTGTTTCAACTTTTTCTCATACGCTGTGTAGACGTCCGAGATGATTCGCTCGTACGGATTGTTCCCAACGAGGGCAGCCGCATCTTTCGCCGTACGCAGCTCATTTTTATGATTTGAAATCATCCCGAGAAGGGTACGCGGTTCGTACTTCTTCGGGTCGAGGTTCAATTCTTTCAACACCTGTTTGATCGCTGTCAATTGATCTGAGGCATCTAAAATAGAAAAGCTCCGGTCATAGCGGATGCGATCGATATCACGTCGTAAAATCCGGACACACATGGAGTGGAATGTAGAAATCCAAATGTCCTCGGCGACACCACCCACAAGACGCGCAATCCGATCTTTCATTTCTCGTGCTGCCTTATTCGTGAACGTGATCGCTAAAATGTTCCACGGTGCCACTTGCTTCGCCGCCATCAAATAGGCGACACGATGGGTCAAGACACGAGTCTTCCCAGACCCTGCACCCGCCATAATCAACAGCGGGCCATCCGTATGCTTCACCGCTTCTGCTTGTTCCGGGTTCATCCCTTTGACTAATTCTTCGCTAAGATTATACATAATTGTTTCCTTCCTCGTTCCAAACGTTTGTTCTTATTTTATCGGAGTGCTCGTACAGTCGCAAGTGCTCCAGCTAAGTCTTCATAAATGATATTGCCGACAACAATCGTGTCGACATGTGCACCCATTAATCGTGCCGTCTCTTCTCCCTCGATGCCACCACCGTAAAAGAGATGTGCATCAGGTAACGCCAAACGAATCTCTTTGACGACATCAGGATTCCCGAGTCGTCCACTATATTCGATATAGAGCGAGGGAAGACGGAACAAGTGATGTCCAACTTCCGCGTATGCCACGGACTCTTCGATCGTCAAATCGCATCGTGCTTCCGTCATGTCAGCGACTTTCGCGTCCGGGTTCAAGACGAGATACCCTTGAGCCGTTACAAGACGTGCATCAAAGAAATGGCCGTATCGTTCAAACGCACGAGCATGATGTCCAATGATCCATTCCGGAGTTCCTGCATTCAGCACGGTGGGCACGAAGTAATGATTGAATCCGTGGATGACTTGACTAGGATGACTAATCTCAAGTGCGATTGGAATCCCGGCATCTCGGACTCTCGCATATAGCGCAAATGTATTCTCTGCATCAACCCCATCCGTCCCTCCAATCAAAAAGGCGTCGGTCCCAGAATGGATGAGGGCCTCGAGCGCCTCATCTGTGAGTTCCTTATTCGGATCTAGTTTAAACACATGTCGCCACGTCTGAAATTCCAACTCATTCCCTCCTATCGAATCCTTCTCTAGTGTATCGATTTTTTTCCTCCCGTGCATCTCCCCAACAAAAAAAGACTTGCCGAAGCAAGTCACGAACGTGCCGTACGATTCCGTTCCCGATCCGTCAACCATTTCGCAACAAGCAAGGCGAATAGACCGTAAACGGGGACGAACCAGAGCGGATTCGCTAAAAAGAATCCGAGCACTGGTATGTCAAGGAGCGGCGAGTCCGGTGAACAGAGTGCCGTTCCATTGACGATGGCGATAAACGGAAGAACCGGAACAATAAAGACGTATCCGAAGTTGATCCAAAATGCTTTCATATGACAATCTCCTTATCCTAAGATGATTGATTCTTTCGGATAGTTATACATCCGCTTTGGTTGTCTCCGTTGCAGGATGAGAATGAAGGCGATGACGCCGATCCGACCGATGAACATGAGAATCGTCAACACCCATTTTCCAACGTTACTAAATTCGGAGGACAATCCGACGGATAGGCCCGTCGTCCCGAACGCAGAACACGCCTCGAATAAGATTCGTGTCAACGAAGCATCCTCAAAATAAGCCATGACCATGACACCTGATAGTAAAACGGCAAGCGAGACCGTAATGATAACGAACGCTTTCCAAATATCTTCAAGGACGATTTCACGACCGAAAATTTTGATGGACGAGTCCCCGCGAATGAAGGCGATGACAGCGAGAACGGCTACAGCAAACGTCGTCGTCCGAATCCCCCCACCGACAGACGATGGAGACGCCCCGATGAACATAAGGATGGACAGAAGCAACATGCTCGCTTCAGAGAACAAATTGACATCTACCGTCGATAGACCACCATTTCGTGTCGTCACGGATTGGAACAACGAATCCGAAAGTGCCAACCAGAGCGGCAAGTCTTTAAAGGCATTGTTGTATTCAAAGATGAACAAGCCGACCGTACCGACGGCAATCAAAATAAAGAAGGTCGAAACCGTCAATTTCGTGAACAAAGAGAATCGACTTGGGAACGTATGACGTTTTCGAGTGATTCGGCTCACCAAGTACGTTCGAATTTCTACAAGCACTGGGAATCCGATGGCACCACCGGTCATGAGCGCGATTTGTGTAAAGATGACGAACGGGTCCTCACGGAATGGTGCGAGCGAACTTCCCGTAATGTCAAACCCGGCATTCGTCGTCGCACTGACCGACCCGAACAATCCTTGCAAGAAGGCTTCTCCGGCGGTATCAAAATAATTTAAGTAATGGACCCCGAGCAAGACGGCACCGACCGCTTCGATGGCGATTACGGTAATCACGATTTCCGTGATGTATTTGACGATACCAGACATCGACGTCTGGTTTTGGTCACGTAAAATCAGTTGCCGCTCCCTGAACCCAATTCGTTTCCCAAGTAAGATCCACATGATGACGTGCAAACTGATCAATCCGACACCGCTCACTTGGACGATGAACAGGATGATAAATAAGCCGAACGTGGAGAAAGTATCAGTGACTACAATCGGTGATAGTCCCGTGACACTGACACAGCTCACCGCAAAGAAGACAAGATCGGTAAATGTGATCGTCACTCCGGGCTTGTGGGCGATTGGTAAGGCGAGAAGCAAAACTGATAAAATCGCTGCCGCACTATAAATTAATACGAGTGTTTGAACCGGTGTTAAATTTCGAAAGAACAATTGTAAGTTCTGTTTCATGAATTTCTGTTGCATCTCGCCCCTCCCCTCCATCAAAAACAAGATGACTCTTACGAGTCACCTTTTGTTTGTTGTAGACGTTCAAGAGCGAGATCGTATCCGCCTGTCCCATAGTTCAAGCATCGCTTCACACGTGAAATCGTGGCCGTTGAGGCGCCTGTCGCATCCTCAATTTTATGATACGTGTTTCCTTCACGAATTTGCCGCGCCACTTCAAGTCGTTGCGCAAGTGCCTGAATTTCATTAACAGTCGCTAAATCTTCAAATAATTGATAACAGTCTTCGAGTGTCTCGAGCTTCAAAATCGCTTCAAACAATTGATCAAGCTCTCGACCTCGTAATTTATCGAGTTGCATCCGCAAGCATCCTCTCTACTCATACTTCTTTATCATTCTAAAGCAGGGGAGCCTTGGACTCAACTATTCATCGCAAAATCGCAGGAAATAGTACTTGTTTCTTCATGACTTCATAAATGCCGAGAGGTGTCGCCCGAACATACGGCAAATGGGTAGACGCTAAAAATAGTAATGTATAGATCGGGTCTTCGAACTGATAGCCCCTCGCCATGAGCTCGTCTCGCAGCTGTTTCTCTTGACCGATGAGCACTTCAAGTGGCTCCGTCGACGTCATCCCACAGAGTGGCAACGGAATCTCCGCAACGATTTCGCCCTTGTCTACGAGGACAATCCCGCCTCCAAGTTCGTTCATTCGTTTGAACGCCTGTAACATATCTTGTTTACATTTTCCTAGAATCAAGTAGTCCCCACTGATCGAGTACGAACTGACAAGTCCACCAAAATCTCGAGCGAATCCTTTCAGGACTGTGTTCAATCGCCATTTCCCTTCTTTATCAAGCAACATGAGAAACGATTCGTCTCCATCACGCGGTAATTCATCTTGACCCGTGTCATGCGTAATTTTAAACAGCTTCATGATGACCGAGTTGATCATGTCGAGTCCGACCGGCATGCTGAAGGACAAGTCTTGTGGCGTAAGCTCGATTGAAACGTCTGTCGACGGCATCATCTCGAGGACTGCTTCCACTAATTCGTTCGGGAAAAGCGATACCCCATCACGATAAATCCATTGCCCTTTCGCGATCACGGCCGTCGGACGCGGTTCCTCGATGGCATCTAGAATGTTCAAATGCGCGATGCGGCCTGGCGCAATTGCACCTAAAATATGATCGAGGTCAAAATGACGAGCCACGTTATGAGAGACAATCCGGTAGGCTTCGATGGCCGGTAATCCCGCTTCAATCAAAATGCGGACGAGAGCATCCTGCATGCCGTCCTCATAAAAGCCCGGTGTCGAACCGTCCGTCGTCACCATGAGATGGTCGAACGCCGTCAATCCATTCGCCAATAGGTCACGAATCATCTCCGGCAGGTCCGGACGAATCGAGGAATGTCGAAGCGTCGTCGTATACCCTAGTTCCAATCGATTGAACGCCTCTTCCGCCGTCATCGCCTCATGGTCGCTGTGTACTCCCATCAACGCCATTTTAGTCAATGTCTTCGGCGACGCCCCCGGAAAATGTCCCTCGACCGGCAAACCGCACGTCTCGGCGTCAAGCATCCACTGAAGCATCTCATCATCGCCCTTCAAGGCGCGTGGCCATGCCGTCAATTCACCTGCCATGACGACGTCCGGATGGTTAAACCACTCATGAACGCGTTCCGAGTCGACAGCCACGCTCTCTCGGTCCAGCTCCGTTTGCGTATCCAATCGTGCCCACCAATACGTACTCGTCGGTAATTGCTGAATCGCATCGAGCTGCGCAAACGCTTGCTCTTTCTCTTGTAAAAAAAGCAGCATGTTGTCATTGACGAGCGTCGTCGTTCCACGCTCTCCTGCATATTTTGACAACGTCGCCGGATTGTATAATTGAAACGGATGAGCGTGAGGCTCGATATACCCAGGTACAATATACTTTCCTGTCACATCGACCGTTTCGACCGCTGATTCTGGTAAGTCTGGACCGACATACACGATCCGATCTCCCTCAATCCAAATATTTGCGGTTCTCCATTGTTTTACATAAACGTTCAAATACGTTGCGTTTTGTAAGACGAGCGAAGGTGGTCGCAATCGATCCACGACTTCAAGTTGTGAACGAATCATCACTTTAGACCACGGTGCCCGCGCCGTTCTTTTTGTTGGCATCGAACCCAATCCTCCCTTTTCCCTTGCAAAGCTATTAAAAAATAGTTTTGAAAGCGTTTTCTTTCCCTGTTTCAAGTTTACCTTTTCTCTGAATGGGTCGCAAGTTATGTTCCCTATTGTAACAAATTTCACATATATTTTTCACAAAAAAAGACGACTCTCCCTGTGAAGAGTCGCCTACATCAAATTTGAGTCATGACCGTTTTTCGTAAGTACAGGTGCAATTGATCGACCGGAATCGGTTTACTGTAATGATAACCTTGAATGAGCGAACCACTATATTCTAATACGAACGCAAGCTGTTCCGGTCGCTCGACCCCTTCCGTGACGATCTCGAGTCCAAGCGTTTGGAAAGTTTGATACAGCCCTTCTAACAGCGCGCGGTCAAACTTATTCTCCGGAATCCCTTTCACGAAGTTCTGATCGATTTTAACGATGTCGAGACGCAGGGATTGCAGGTATGAAAGTGACGATGTCCCGACACCGAAGTCATCGAGTGATATTTTGACCCCGATGGCCTTTAACGCTTGAATGAACTGTTGAAGTTCATACACATTCCCACCGACTTCACTCTCTGTGATTTCCACATGCAACCGGTGTGGGGGAAATCCTGTCTTAGCGAGCGTCTCCTCCAACGCTTCTAAAAACGAGCCGTCTAAAATCTGACGTTTCGAGACGTTAATGGATAAAAATAAATCAAACCGCTCTGCGTACTCTTGAATCTCGGTGATGGCGCGCACAAGCACCCAGCGTCCCACATCTGAGATGAGCCCGAGTTGCTCCGCAACCGGAATGAACACGCCGGGAGAAACGAACCCTTTCTGTGGATGGTGCCAGCGAATCAACGCCTCGACTCCTCTTACTTGAAACGGCTGCGGAGAGACGATTGGTTGGTAATAGAGTTCGAACTCATCATGACGCAACGCATGACGTAAATCACGTTCCATCTCGAGCGCTTGCAAGTAGTGACTCCCATCTTCAATCTCATGATAGGAAAGAATCTGATTTTTCCCGGATGCTTTGGCTTCGTGTAAGACGACATCGAGTCGCGCCATCATCACCTCATAGGAATGATGCGTGGGTCCAGTCAATTCGTCGATGCCGATACTCAAGGTCAAATGGTTCATCCCTTGTTTCAAACCCCATTCGCGCAAATCTTTCACTAATTGATTCGCGATAATCATGAGCTCCTCGGTCGTCCATTCCGGATGAATCAAGATGAACTCGTCCGCTCCGATTCTTGCAACGAAGCCATCCTCTCTATAAAACATCAAACGAGAGGCAAAGAACGTCAGCATCGCATCTCCCGTACGCTGACCAAATTGATCGTTGATCCGTCGGAAGTTGTCGAGATCGATTCCCATCACTCCAATCGACCGGGTCGTTTCCGGTAAGCTCACGAACATCTCTTCGACCGCCAATCGGTTCGGAAGACGGGTCAAAGAATCTCGGAAGGCACGCGTCAACGATTCTTTTTGTGTCTGTTCGAGTGCATCGAGCACCTCGTTCATGCTGATCGCCATCTCTTCAATCTCGTCTTGTTGATTTGGATGCAACTGAATCCGTAACCGACTATTCCGTTCTTTCGTGATCCATTTGAGTTCGTTGACGATGCCCATCAATCGTTTCGTGACAATTTGATTCACCGACCAAAACAGTGTCAACAATAGACCAAGACCGAGCACAAGCAGCCCTAGCATCCCCGTTTCTAACATGGTCTGTGTATTGGTATAGTACGTTCGCTTCACCGAGAAGTTGAGTTCCCAGTTCGCATCTTGATAGACGGATTGAAGCGGTAACGAGACACGTGCAAATTGATTGTCTTCATCGACCGTCAACTGCCGGTGTGAAAGAGGACTGATCGATAATTTCGTTTTTGCTTGGGCACTCATCGCGGCCATGAAGTCTGGACCGATTTTTTGAATGATCACGAGCGTCCCACCCGGCTTTCCTGTCCCATCACTTCTCACAATCGGATGACTCATGAAGACGACCGGACCGAAATCGGTGCCATACACCGCACTTTGTTTGATTCCTGACGAGTTGACGTAACGGATCAAGTCGTTCGTGAATGTCTCTTTGTCCTCTTCACGATCTAATTCATAAAATTGAGTAAACTCCGAGTAGACGACCTCTCGATCACGGTCGAGGAAAATCATTGCGCCGACCCCCAAGTTTTCGAGTGTCTCTTCCCCCATGTTATTTTCAATGAATGTTTCATTCTGATTTTGAACAAAATCATAGGCGTTCGTCCAGACTGACCAATCTACAAGAATTCGTTCGAGCATGAGTCGGTGATTGGCGAACACTTCTGACACACTTTCGATTTGATCACGGGTCATCGCCCTGTCCTGCTCAATACTTTTCTCTACAAAATACGGTTTGATGACGAATAAAATAACACCGATGAAGAATACAATGTTCACGGCTATCGCAATAAATAATTTTGTTTGAACACGCAGGCCGACCACCCTCCTTCTTCCAGCTACTTTATTATTATTGTAGAACAGGATATCGGCATTTCCTTTTTTTCGCATGAAAAAAAGGATGGGTTGACCCATCCTTCAAATAATCTGCGTGAACGCCCGTGACCCGATATCCGTTCGGTGGAACGTCTCAGGTAAATCGAGTTGTGAAATCGCCGCATACACAGCCGTTTTCGCCTCAAGCAGTGTCGGCTTCGTCGCCGTCACAACAAGTAGACGACCTCCGCTCCCTACGACTTGATCGCCCTTCTTTGTCGTGCCGGCATGGAAGACCAGCACATCTTTCGGAAGCGACTCAAATCCTGATAACACCTGGCCCGTGATCGGTCGGTCCGGATACCCTTCGGCCGCAATGACGACCCCCATCGTATATCCATCGACCCATTCAATCAGATACGGTTCTTGACGAACGACCGCTTCAATCATGTCAAGGAGCGGCGTTTTCAAGTTCGGTAGAATGACCTCCGTTTCCGGGTCACCGAAGCGTGCATTGAATTCGATGACTTTTGGTCCATTCGCCGTCAAGATGAGACCGGCGTACAAGAATCCTTCAAATGGAGTACCTCGTTTGACCATCGTCTGCGCGAGTGGTTCTAATACGGTCTTCACCGATTCCTCATACACGTCCTTTGAAAGATGTGGCATCGGGCTATAAGCGCCCATACCACCCGTGTTCGGTCCCCTGTCGCCGTCATAGGCACGTTTATGATCTTGCGAGGTGATCATCGGAATGACACGCTCTCCCGAGACGAACGCCATGAGCGAAAACTCTTCCCCATCGAGGAACTCTTCGATGACGACTTGTGACTGTTGCCCAAATTTATCCGTCGTGAAAATATCACGTACGGCAGCTTCCGCCTCTTCGACCGTAAATGCAACCGTGACGCCTTTACCGGCAGCCAATCCGTCCGCCTTGACGACGAGTGGTGCCCCTAGCTTCTCGATATAGGCAAGCGCCGATTCCGCTTCTGTGAACGCCTCGTATGCCGCTGTCGGAATCCCGGCTTCCATCATGACTTCCTTTGCGAACGCCTTGCTTCCTTCGAGTAAGGCAGCCGCTTTCGTCGGTCCAAAGATGTTCAGTCCTTTGGCACGGAACGTATCCACGACTCCTGCCATGAGTGACGACTCCGGTCCGACAATCGTCCATTCGATCTCGTTCTCTTCTGCGAAATGGGCGAGCGCCTCCACGTCTGTTTCATGGATCGACACACACGTCATCCCTTCCATGAAGTCGTTGCCCGGTGCAACGAAGACGTGATGCCCGTCTTGTTTCAACTTCCACGCGAGCGCATGCTCGCGTCCTCCTCGACCGATGACCAATACGTTCATGACGCAAACCCCTCTCAGTGTTTGAAATGTCTGACTGATGTGAATACCATCGTGATACCATGGCGATTTGCCGCTTCAATCGATTCGGCATCGCGAATCGACCCACCCGGTTGGATGATGGCCGTGATTCCCGCTGCCGCTGCCGCTTCGACCGTATCTGCCATCGGGAAGAAGGCATCACTTCCGAGAGCCGCGCCTGTCGCGCGTTCTCCAGCTTGTTCGAAAGCGATTTTTGCTGCACCGACGCGGTTCATCTGTCCGGCACCGATTCCAATCGTCGTTTCGTCTTTTGCGACGACGATAGCGTTCGATTTGACATGCTTGACGACACGCCATGCAAGTTTCAAGTCTTCCCATTCTGATGCTGTCGGACGACGATCCGTCACGATTTGGCATGAGGCATCATCGAGTGTCATGTCATCCCCGTCTTGTACGAGCAATCCTCCCGCGACAGCCGTGAGGCGCATGCCTGTCATCTGTCCCATATCTAACGTCAACAAACGAAGATTCTTTTTCTCTTTCAATCGGTCAAGTGCTGCCTCACTAAAGGATGGAGCAATGATGATCTCTAAAAAGATGTTGCGAAGGGCATCCGCCGTTTCGAGATCGACTTCACGGTTTAAGGCGACGATTCCACCAAAGATGGAGACCGGGTCGGCAGCATGGGCTCGTTCGAACGCTTGAGAAATCGTCCGTCCGACTGCGACGCCGCATGGGTTCATGTGCTTGACGACGACTGCCGCCGGCTCAGTCAATTCACTGAGTGCTTCAAGTGCTGCATTCGTATCTTGAATATTGTTATACGAGAGCTCTTTCCCGTGAAGCTGTGTCGCATTCGCAAGTGTCATCCCGTCATATAACGGTGTCTTATAAAACGCCGCTTGTTGGTGTGGGTTCTCTCCATAACGAAGGTCTTGAACCTTTTCATACGTGACCGTCAACTGTTCTGGGAACGTTTCGCCGATTTGACGACCTAAGTAGTCGGCAATTAACGCATCATAGGCAGCCGTATGTCGGAACGCTTTCGTCGCGAGACGTTGACGTGTTTCAAACGATGTACCGCCTCCACGTACTTCATCGGCGACGAGTGTGTAATCACTCGGGTCCACGACGACGGTGACACTCGCATGGTTTTTCGCAGCTGAACGCAACATGCTCGGTCCACCGATATCAATGTTTTCAATCGCTTCTTCGTATGTCGTATTTTCTTTTGCAATCGTCTCTTTGAACGGATACAGATTGACGACCACATAATCGATTGGTTCGATGTGATGATCTTTCATTTGTGCGACATGCGTATCAAGGTCGCGACGTCCGAGCAATCCTCCGTGAACGAGTGGGTGCAACGTTTTGACACGGCCGTCTAACATTTCAGGGAACGATGTCACTTCTGAAATGTTTTTGACTGGTAATCCTGCCTGTTGAAGCGCCGCCTCGGTCCCACCTGTTGAGATGAGCTCGATGCCCGCCTCATGCAAGACGATTGCGAGTTCGACAATTCCCGTTTTATCAGAAACACTTAATAATGCTCTCACTTGAAAACCTCCTGTTGATTCAACACTTGTTGTAATACGCGCGGATACAGTTGGTGCTCGATCGTCTGAATACGACGTGTCGCCTCGGTGCGGTCACACCCTTCAATCTCGACGGACGCCTGTGCGATGATCGGACCCGTGTCCATCCCCGCATCCACATAATGAACGGTTACACCACTCGTCGGTACGTTGGCGTCAAGCGCCTGTCCGATCGCGTCTTTACCTGGAAAAGCGGGTAAAAGCGATGGATGAATGTTTAGAATACGGTTCGGATATGCGGATAGTAACACATTTCCGATCAAGCGCATATACCCCGCCAACACGATATAGTCTACACGAAGCGTACGGAGAAGGACGAGAATTTCTTCCTCGAACTCTTCTTTTGACGCGTACGCCTTCGGTGTAAACGAAAAATTCGGAATCCCGTGACGCTCCGCTCGATCGAGAACAGCAGCTTCTGGTTTGTCCGTCACGAGCAACACACATTCAGCAGACAAATGACCATCGGTGATTGCTTGCCAAATCGCTTCGGCGTTACTTCCCGATCCTGACGCAAAGATAGCAAATCGTTTCATTGGTCCACTCCTGAGATCCGGATGCCTGGACGACTCTCGACTTTCCCGATTCGGTGCGCGGTCTCCCCGACACGTTCAAGCGCCGCTTCGACGAGTTCCACGTCTTCAGGACGTACCGTGATCATATAACCGATCCCCATATTGAAGACGTTGAACATTTCTTGCTTCGAGATGTTCCCGACTTGTTCGAGCCAGTCGAATACAGGAAGACTCGGCCAACTCGAGGCATCGAACGTGATGCCGAGACCTTCTGGCAACATGCGAGGGACATTCTCATAGAAGCCACCACCTGTGATGTGTGCCATCCCTTGAACCTTCCCTGTCGAAATCGCCGCTTTCGCCGCTTCGGCATAAATCCGTGTCGGCAACAGCAAGGCGTTCCCGAGTGTCGTATCGAGCATCGCAATCTCATCCGTATAATGAAGACCTTGTGATTCAATAATATGACGTACAAGCGAGAATCCATTCGAGTGGACGCCTGAAGATGCAAGTCCGAGCACAACGTCTCCATCCTGAATCGTCGAACCGTCGAGCAAGTTTTCTTTCTCCACGACACCGACCGCAAATCCAGCAATATCATATTCGCCATCCGGATACATCCCCGGCATTTCAGCGGTTTCGCCACCGACGAGGGCGCAGCCGGCTTGGACACATCCTTCCGCAACACCGGCGACGATTCGCTCAAGTTTAGCCGGTTCTGCTTTTCCGGTCGCAATATAGTCGAGGAAATAGAGCGGTTCTGCCCCATGCACGAGACAATCGTTGACGCACATGGCGACGCAGTCGATTCCAATCGTGTCATGCTGGTCGAGCGCGAACGCCAATTTCAGTTTCGTCCCGACCCCGTCGGTCCCGCTCACGAGAATCGGGTGTTTCATGTTCATCGAACCGAGATCAATCATCGCTCCGAAACTACCGAGTCCTGTCATCACTTCCGGACGCATTGTCCGAGCAACATGACGTTTCATACGGGATACGGCCTCGTATCCTGCTTCTAAATTCACACCCGCTTGTTCATAACGAACGCTCATTGCATTTCCCCCTTAAGCCTTTGTCTCTGTCACGAGTTCTGCAAGTTCAGTCGGATAAAGTCCCGTGAAGCATGCAGCACACTGCCCGCGTAGTGCTCCTTCAAATGGACGATCGATGGCTTCGACCGTTCCATCCAATGTGAGGAACGCTAGTGAATCGGCACCAATCTCTTCTCTGATTTCTTCAACGGATTTGGTTGCCGCAATTAACTCTTCCTTGGTCGATGTATCGATTCCGTAGTAACATGGATGTTTAATCGGTGGTGACGTGATGCGCACATGCACTTCCGTCGCGCCTGCCTCTCGGAGTAACGTGACGATTCGGCGACTCGTCGTTCCACGGACGATGGAATCATCGACCATGATGACGCGTTTCCCGTTTACGACACCGCGTAACGCTGACAACTTCATCTTCACGCCGCGCTCCCGTAATTCCTGGGACGGTTGAATGAACGTACGTCCGACGTAACGGTTTTTAATGAGTCCCATTTCGTATGGGATTCCGCTCGCCTCAGCGTAACCGATTGCCGCGGAAATACTTGAATCCGGCACACCTGTCACGACATCTGCTTCGACCGGTGCTTCTTCAAACATCTTTTTCCCCATGGCTTTACGTGCCGTATGCACGTTGATACCATCGATGATAGAGTCCGGTCGTGAGAAGTAGATGTATTCCATTGAACACATGGCACGGACTGCCGCTTCACTGAATCGCTCCGACGTGATCCCTTCATTCGTGACCATGAGCAATTCTCCTGGTTCAACATCTCGTACGTACGTCGCCCCCACGACGTCAAACGCACACGTTTCCGAAGCGAACACGTAAGCCCCGTCTTCGGTTTGTCCAAGTGACAATGGACGTAACCCATGCACGTCGACACCGACGTACAGTGCATCTTCCGTCAAGAATAGGAAAGCGAATGCCCCTACGAGACGAGCCAAGCTGTCAGCGATTCGTTCTTTCAACGAATTGCCGCGACTTCGCTTGATGAGGTGAGCCACGACTTCCGTGTCGGACGTCGTCTGGAAGATCGCGCCTTCCGCTTCGAGCATATGTTTCAATTCGTTCGCATTCACGAGGTTTCCGTTATGCGCCATCGCCAAATCCCCAGTCAACGACTTGAAATGGAGCGGTTGAACGTTCTCTAACGTATTGCCGCCTGCCGTTGAGTAGCGGACATGCCCAATCGCATGATTCCCCGTGAGTGTGTCGAGTGACGTCTCATCGAACACCTCGGTAACGAGACCGAGTCCTCGTTTCGCATGGAGACGTTCTCCGTCTGCCGTGACGATCCCCGTTCCTTCTTGGCCACGGTGTTGCAAGCTGTGCAGTCCGTAATAGGCTAGGTGTGACGCTTCGATGTGACCGAACACACCGAAGACGCCGCACTCCTCGTTCATGCCTCGGATGTCATATAACATGGAATAGCTCCTTCCCATACACGTTCCAACTCTTTCACGTCCATTTCAATCAAGCGGTCGCTTGCGCGAACGACAAGGGTCGGGGCTTCTGTCACTGTCCCGATTGCTGTCCCGTTCGTCATGCGCGCGAATGACTCGGCATGTGCCTTGTCTACTGTAACGAGGAAACGTGACTGGGATTCACTAAATAGTGCCGTCACAAGGTCTGTGTCGATCGTCACGTCCATGCCGAACCCTGTTCCAAAGACCAGTTCCGGTAACGCTGCCGCAAGACCACCTTCTGACACGTCGTGTGCCGCCGTGACCAGACCTTCACGGATGGCGTGAAGCAATACCTTCTGTGTCTGACGTTCTTCTTCAAGGTCGAGTGTCGGTGCATGACCGCTCACTTTTCCGTCTTGCAACATTTGAAGGGCACTTCCGCCAAATTCTGCTTTTGTCTCACCGAGTAAGAAGACGACGTCCCCCGCTTGTTTCGCAAACGATGTCGTAATATGTTCTGGTTTTTCGATGAGTCCGACCATTCCAACGACCGGTGTCGGGTAGATGGATTGTCCGTTCGATTCGTTATACAGCGATACGTTCCCACCGATGACCGGCGTATCAAGCGTACGACACGCTTCTGCCATTCCTTCGACGGCTTGATCGAGCTGCCAGAACCCTTCCGGTTTATCCGGGCTCCCGAAATTGAGGCAGTCCGTCAAAGCGAGTGGTTCTGCACCACTTGCGACGATGTTTCGCGCCGCCTCCGCGACAGCGATGGCTCCACCGACACGTGGATCGAGATAGACATATTTTGCGTTGCAGTCCGTCGTCATCGCGAGCGACTTCTCCGTCTCACGAATGCGAATGACTGCGGCATCACTACCCGGTGCGACGACTGTCGACGTTTGTACCATATGGTCATATTGCTCATACACCCAACGTTTCGAGGCGATGCTCGGCATCGCAAGGACGTCTTTCCATGTCGCCATCACATCTTCGACGACTGGTGTGACCGGCTCCATCGCTTGGAATGCTTCGTAATATGCCGGGACTTTAGACGGTTTATGATAGACAGGAGCGTCTTCGGCGAGTGCATCGACCGGGACTTCCGCCGCGACTTCACCTTGATGAACGAGACGAAGTACTTTTTCTTCAATGACTTCTCCGACTTTGACTGCATGAAGTCCCCACTTCGTGACGATTGCTTCGATTTCGTCTTCATGTCCAGCTTTGACGACGAGAAGCATCCGCTCTTGCGATTCCGATAGCATCATCTCGTAAGGTGTCATGCCTGTCTCACGTTGTGGGACGAGGTCTAGATTCATCTCGATTCCCATCCCTGCTTTCGATGCCATCTCTGCTGACGATGACGTCAATCCGGCTGCGCCCATGTCTTGAATCCCGACGAGCGCCGGGTGCTTGATGACTTCGAGACACGCTTCGATCAAGAGCTTCTCCATGAACGGGTCTCCGACTTGGACGGCTGGACGTTTCTCGTCCGCGTCTTCCCCGAGTTCTTCAGAAGCGAACGTGGCACCATGGATTCCGTCACGTCCTGTCGTTGCTCCGACGTACATGACCGAGTTCCCGACACCTTCCGCGATTCCTTTTTGAATGTCTTCATGACGGATGAAGCCGACGCACATTGCGTTGACGAGTGGGTTTCCTGAGTAAGCCGGGTCAAAGGCGACTTCCCCACCGACAGTCGGGATGCCGACACAGTTCCCGTATCCAGCGATGCCGGATACGACATGACCGAATAAATGTTTCACACGTGATTCGTTCAAATCTCCGAAACGGAGTGAGTTCAATAAAGCAATCGGACGGGCGCCCATCGAGAAGATGTCACGGATGATTCCGCCAACCCCAGTCGCCGCTCCTTGATAAGGCTCGATCGCGGATGGATGGTTATGACTCTCGATTTTAAAGGCGACGGCTTGGCCGTCTCCGATGTCGACGATTCCAGCCCCTTCTCCCGGTCCTTGTAAGACGTGCTTGCCGGTTGTCGGAAACTTCCGGAGCACCGGTTTCGAGTTTTTGTACGAACAGTGTTCAGACCACATGACCGAGAAGAGACCGATCTCTGTATAATTCGGTTCCCGGCCAAGCAGTGAGACGACGAGCGCGTATTCGTCGTCCGATAATCCCATCATGGCATAGATCCGTTCATCACGGATTTGTGTAGCTGTCGGTTCAGTTGTAAGTAACATGTCGTGCCCCCCATTTTACGATTGACGTGAATAACCGTTTACCGTCTTCCCCACCGAGCAACGCTTCGACCGCACGCTCCGGGTGTGGCATCATGCCGAGTACGTTCCCTGCCTCGTTCGTGATGCCGGCGATGTTTTCGACCGATCCGTTCGGGTTCTCTTTATAGGTGAACGCAATCTGGCCATTTGCCTTCAATGTCTCGAGTGTCGTCTCGTCACAGTAGTAGTTGCCCTCACCGTGTGCGATCGGCACGCGAATCGTTTCCTGTGCCGCGTACTCACTTGTGAACATCGTCTCGTTGTTTTCGACGACAAGGTCGACGGTCTTACACATGAATTTCAAATCGCGGTTTCGCATCAATACACCTGGGAGGAGTCCCGCTTCGACGAGCACTTGGAATCCGTTACATACGCCAAGAACCGGGCGTCCTTCTTCCGCGAAACGCTTCACTTCAGCCATGATTGGTGAAAACTGGGCGATTGACCCGCAGCGCAAGTAGTCTCCGTATGAGAAACCGCCTGGTAAGAGGACTCCATCAAATCCTTCAAGTGAGGTTTCCGTATGGAACACGTATTCCGCTTCTTCCCCGAGCACATCTTTTACCGCATGGTACATGTCGAGGTCACAGTTTGATCCTGGAAAGACGATGACCGCAAACTTCATGCGAGTACCCCCATCTCGATTTCAAAATTCTCAATGACCGTATTGACGAGTAACTTCTCACACATCTCTTTGACCATGGCTTCTGTCGTGTCGTCCGCTACTTGAAGCTCGATGACTTTCCCGATCCGCACCGATTCAACTCCAGCGAATCCGAGATGTTCGAGCCCGCCTTTTACGGCAACTCCTTGTGGGTCGAGTACACTTTCACGTAATGTCACATACACATTTACTTTTTTCATTGTCCGTTTCCCCCTATGCGTGTTAACAATTGTCCATACGTCTCAGTCAAAGAACCTAAATCGCGACGGAATACATCTTTATCAAGTTTCTGTTTCGTTTCTTTGTCCCAGAGACGGCACGTATCCGGTGAGATTTCATCCGCCAAAATGATCGTCCCATCCACTTTTCCGAACTCTAGTTTGAAATCGATCACGTCGATGCCGTGTTGACTAAAGAAATCGAGCAAGACATCGTTTACCCAAAGCCCGAGTTGTCGCAATGTTTCGACTTCTTTGTGTGTGGCAACTTGCAATAATCGGATATGATCTTCTGTGAGGAGTGGGTCCCCAAGAGCGTCGTCCTTATAATAAAACTCGACAATCGGTGCGAGGAGCGGTGTTCCCTCTTCCCAACCGAGACGTTTCGCTAGACTACCGGCCGCGACGTTGCGGACGACCACCTCTAACGGGATGATGTCGACACGGCGGACCAACTGTTCTCGCTCTGAGATTCGTTTGATAAAGTGCGTCGGAATCTTGTTGTCATGCATCAATTCGAACAACTGGGTCGTGATGGCGTTGTTTAAAATCCCCTTCCCATCAATCGACTCTTTCTTTTCTCCATTGAATGCTGTCGCATCGTCTTTGTAGTACACACGAAGCACACCCGCTTCTTCTGTCTCAAATAATGCCTTCGCCTTACCTTCATAAATTGCTTTCATCTGAACCGTTCCCCCTTAAAAGTGAGAGGGGCATGTCGCCCCTCAACGATTACAAACCACAGCGTTCAAAAATCGTATCGACACGACGTACGTGATAACGCGGGTCGAACAACTCATCGAGCTCTTCACTCGTAAAGAGTGCGCCCATCTCTTTGTCCTCTTCAATCAATGTACGGAACATCGTCTCTTCTTCCCATGCCTGCATCGCCTTCGGTTGAACCGCGTCGTATGCTGCTTCACGTGACCAGCCCTTCTCGATGAGACCGAGTAAGATCCGTTGCGAGAAGATGATCCCGAACGTACGGTCCATATTGCGGCGCATGTTGTCCGGGAAGACCGTCAAGTTCTTCACGATGTTACCGAAACGGTTCAACATGTAGTTGAGGAGAATCGTCGCATCCGGAATGATGATTCGTTCTGCTGATGAGTGCGAGATGTCACGTTCATGCCAGAGTGGGACATTCTCGTATGCTGTCATCATATGACCGCGAATGACGCGTGCAAGACCCGTCATATTTTCAGAACCGATTGGGTTACGTTTATGCGGCATCGCCGACGACCCTTTTTGTCCTTTCGCAAAGAACTCTTCCACTTCGCGTGTCTCTGTTTTTTGAAGTCCACGAATCTCCGTTGCCATCTTTTCAATCGATGTGGCAATCAATGCGAGTGTTGACATGTACTCGGCATGACGGTCACGTTGGAGAGTCTGTGTCGAAATCGGTGCAGCTTGGATACCGAGCTTGTCACAGACGTATGACTCGATGAACGGGTCGATATTCGCAAACGTCCCGACCGCTCCGCTCATCTTCCCGAATTCAATCGTTTCGCGAGCTGCCATGAAGCGTTTTTTGTTCCGTTTCATCTCTTCATACCAGAGGGCGAGCTTCAGACCGAACGTGGTCGGTTCTGCGTGCACGCCGTGGGTACGTCCCATCATGATGTCATACTTATGTGCTTTCGCTTTTTCTGCGAGAATACCGATGAAGCGATCTAAATCGGCCTCTAAAAGATCATTCGCCTGTTTGATTAAGTAAGAGAGTGCCGTATCGACGACATCCGTCGACGTCAATCCGTAATGTACCCACTTTTTCTCCTCTCCGAGTGTCTCGGAAACGGCACGAGTGAACGCGATCACATCATGACGTGTCTCTTGTTCAATCTCTAGAATGCGATCAACATCGAACGATGCCTTGTCCCAAAGGACTTGTACATCTTCTTTCGGGATGATGCCGAGTTCACTCCAAGCCTCACAGGCATAAAGTTCAACTTTTAACCAAGCCTCGAATTTGTTTTGATCAGTCCAAATGTTTGCCATCTCTGGGCGGGTGTAGCGTGAAATCATAAGACGGTCTCCTTCCAAATTGCCAGTTGTTCGATGGTATGAAGCGCTTCTTCGACCGTGTCACCAAGGACGTTCAAATGTCCCATTTTGCGACCTGTCTTCGCTTCATCTTTTCCATACAGATGTAGTTTAACATTCGATGGCAATGCTTTGACATGAAGTCGTGGCATATGCTCGCCGAGAAGGTTGACCATGACGACAGGCGATGTCAATCTCGTCCGTCCGAGGCGCATCCCGGTCACGGCTCGAATGTGTTGTTCAAATTGTGAGGTTTCACAAGCGTCAATCGTGTAATGCCCGGAATTGTGGGGACGTGGTGCAAGCTCATTCACATATAGACGGCCATCCGCCATGACGAACAGCTCGACAGCGAGCGTTCCCATTAAGCCGATATGGTCTGCGAGCTGGAGAGCGAGGTGTCTTGCATCCTCTTGAATCTCATTTGATACGCGAGCCGGTACAATCGATAAATGTAGGATGTTGTTGTGATGAATGTTTTCACTGATTGGGAATGTCGACGTTTCGTCATACCCTCTCGTCACAATGACTGAAATTTCTTTTTCAAATGGCAACCAAGCTTCGGCGACGTATTCCTGTTCGACAAAATATTCAGCGAAGGTCTGAAGATCATGTTCCGACCGAATGACCGTCTGCCCTTTCCCGTCATAGCCGAAACGACACGTTTTGATGACAAACGGCAAACCGAGCTTCTCATATGCCTGCCGTACATCTCGAACCGTACGTACCGAAACATATGGAGCGACACGTAGTCCCGCTGATTCAATCATCTGTTTCTCTAAGATGCGATGTTGCGTCGCCTTCAACACGTCCATACCTTGTGGGCATTTTTCTTCGATGGCTGCAATCATTTCCGTATCGATGTTCTCAAATTCATACGTCACAACGTCTGAACGAGCAGCGAGTTCTTTTGCGGCATCGACATCATCAAATGAGGCAACAATTGAATCTGCCACTTGAGCAGTCGGTGCATTGGGGTTCGGGTCAAGACAAAGTGTCGTGTATCCCATTGCACTCGCACTGAGTGACATCATCCGTCCAAGTTGTCCTCCACCTAAAATTCCGATTCTCATCAGACCAACTCCTCCGTTCCTCGCATCGCCATCTCTTGTTTCTTCTCACGAAATGCATCAAGTCGATTTGTAATGTCTGTGGAGTGGATGCTGAGGATTTGAGCAGCCAATAACCCTGCATTCGTTGCTCCCGCTTTTCCGATGGCAACAGTTGCTACTGGAACTCCTGCAGGCATCTGAACAATGGAGAGGAGCGAATCCATTCCATTGAGTGCTTTCGACTGAACCGGGACACCGATGACAGGAAGTGTCGTTTTCGCAGCGACCATTCCAGGAAGGTGGGCTGCCCCACCAGCACCCGCAACGATCACTTGGATGCCTCTGCTTCGTGCCTCTTCAGCATATTCGAACATAAGGTCTGGTGTACGGTGAGCTGATACGACTTGTTTTTCATATGGAATCTGTAATTCATCCAACACGTCACACGTATGTTTCATCGTCTCCCAATCAGATGAACTTCCCATGATTACTCCAACTGCTACGTTCATTCCCAATGTCCCCCTTACAAAAAGAAATCCCTAAACCGACAATCAGTTTAGGGTATAGGCATGACAAATACACGTCCGCTACACCCCATAGTCTGATCAGAATCGGTGATCAGGTAGAAACTTGCAAGCCATTTCCTTGCGATTATATGGAGCACTATTTATTTTTCTTATCTCACACGCCTATCGTACCTTGTTCTTTGAAAACATGTCAATAAACTGCGAACATTTTAATTGTCTGAATATTTATCGTTCGCTTTTTGGGTGTTATCAGCACAATCTTCTCCGATAATGTATGCTATTGAAAAGGGGGAGTTCGATGAGTTACATATCGAGTCTTAGAGAAGTGATTGGCAACCGTCCGATCATCAGTGTGGGAGCGACCATTTTGGTCATCAATCAAAAGAAAGAGGTACTGATGCAATTCCGATCGGATACACTTGACTGGGGGTTACCAGGAGGATCGATGGAGCTCGGGGAAACGTTGGAAGAAGTCGCTGCAAGAGAATTAAAAGAAGAAACTGGACTTCTCGCTGAGCAATTTGAATTAATCCAAGTCTTTTCCGGTTCAGATGGTTACTTCAAATATCCAAACGGAGACGAGACATACGGTGTCATTCATTTATACCAGGCGAAAGGAGTACATGGAGCGCTCGTCATGGAAGATGGTGAAAGTTTGGCTCTTGAATACTTTAGTAAAGAGAATCTTCCTAAAAAGATAGAAAAACGAGCTCAAACTTTATTGGATGCGCTTGGAGATCGATGCTTTGAACGCGAACATTCATTTTGAGACATAAAAAAGCCGTCACGCAGATTATGTGACGGCTTGGCATTAGGATTCTTTAGAGACGCATTCAAATAAAATCGATTGATGGGAATGGACAGGTTCATCTTTGGCTCCCGTTTGCTCAAAGACGGGCTTTTCAATACGGCGTATAGGACGATAACCCATTTCATTGATTCGATCTAAACATTCACTGACCGTTTCATTTGGTTCGACATATACTTTGATCTTCTTAGCCATTGCTTCTTACGTCCTCTCTTCCACTAAGCTGAATCGATGATATGAAAAAACGGCGGCCCTTGAGCGAATGCTCCAGAACCACCG